>JAEKLU010000256.1 GCA_019509685.1 Mesorhizobium sp.
CCTTCGACTGCACCGGCAACACCAAGGTGATGCGCCAGGCGCTGGAAGCCTCGCATCGCGGCTGGGGCAAGTCGGTCGTCATCGGCGTCGCCGGCGCCGGCCAGGAGATTTCGACCAGGCCGTTCCAGCTGGTCACCGGCCGCAGCTGGATGGGCACCGCCTTCGGCGGCGCGCGCGGCCGCACCGACGTGCCAAAAATCGTCGACTGGTACATGGAGAAGAAGATCCAGATCGATCCGATGATCACGCACTTGCTGAAGTTGGAGGACATCAACGAGGGGTTCGACCTCATGCATGCCGGTGAGAGCATTCGCAGCGTGGTGGTGTACTGACCGGACTTAGCCATACGCAGTGCTGAAGGCCTGTGTTCCCAAAATACTCCGCCTCCCCAGCATTGGCGTAAGACCGGCGGCGCGACCGGCATTCCGGAATGCCCGCGCCGCCGGTCGATCAAACCACGCCATCTCACGGAATCCGGATCATGGTCCTATCCTGACCGATGCCGTAGACACGCCGACCATGGTCGGCGTTTGAAATTGGCGAAGAAGAAGCAGATGCCAGACCAGATGAAGATCATCTCCGTCGCACGGCGCCGCGCGTATCGCCGCGTCGCGTCGGCATAGATGACGATCACCTTTAAAGTCAGCGGCCAATCGCGTCGCACGCACAGATCCAGCGCGAAGACGGAATGGGCTCGGAATCGGGATGCAGCTTACTGTGGCACCACTAGCCCCTGCCGCAATCCTGTGGCGACGACCGAGACCCTGAATTTTCCGGCAAGAGCCCGGTCGAATATGGCGCCGACGATGATATCGGCATCGGCGTCGACCTCCTCTCGGATACGCGTCGCGGCCTCATCGACTTCGAACAGCGTCATGTCCATGCCGCCCGAGATCGAGACCAGCACGCCCTTGGCGCCGATCATCGAGGCTTCGTCGAGAAGCGGGTTTGCGATAGCCGCTTCGGCGGCCTTCTTGGCGCGGTCCTCGCCCGTGGCTTCCCCGGTACCCATCATGGCGCGGCCCATATCGCGCATCACCGACTTCACATCGGCGAAGTCCAGATTGATCAGCCCCTCCTTGACGATGAGATCGGTGATGCAGCCGACGCCGGCATAAAGGACGCGATCGGCCATGGCGAAAGCATCCGCGAAAGTCGTCTTGGCGTCGGCGATCCTGAACAGGTTCTGATTCGGAATAACGATCACGGTATCGGCGCATTCGCGAAGCCGCTCGATGCCCTCCTCGGCGGCTTGCATGCGGCGTTTTCCTTCGAAGGTGAACGGCTTGGTGACGACCGCTACCGTCAGGATGCCGGCTGCCCGTGCAGCGTTCGCTATGACGGGCGCGGCACCGGTTCCAGTTCCGCCTCCCATACCGGCGGTCACGAAGCACATATGGGTTCCGGCAAGGTGATCCTTGATCTCGTCGATCGATTCCTCGGCTGCCGCGCGGCCGACCGCGGGCAGCGATCCGGCGCCCAGGCCTTCCGTGACGTTGGCCCCCAACTGGATCAGCCGCGATGCTTTCGACATGGTCAGTGCCTGGGCATCGGTGTTGGCGACGATGAATTCCGCCCCCTGCAGATTTTCGGCAATCATGTTGTTGACGGCGTTGCCGCCGCCACCGCCGACACCGACAACGGTTATCTTCGGCCGCATTTCCGAGATGACGGGCTTTGCCGCGGTGCTCATCGTCTTGTCTCCTTGATCGACAAAAAGTTCATCCCGGAACGCGACGCTTGAACGCGCCAGGCGCAAGAATCAGGTTCTCTCGCCTTGGCGCAGAGAATCAGAGGGTGAACTTTGCGGCAAGACAAGATGTGGCGCTGGTACCATATGCGCCTACCCGAGGCGACCTCTTGAACGGTCTGCAATGTTTCCAGGATTGGTGAGCCATCCCAGCAGTGTTGGCTGCGCGTTACCCGGCCTGTAATCGGGCTTGGATGGGAAGTGGCCACGGCCGCAAATGCTCAGCAAGGTCACATCTCGCGAACCGGCGGAAAATATTACTTGTTTTAGCCAGGTCGATCGGCTTTCATCATCCCGAGGGCACTTCAAGGCGTTGGGTACGGAGATGACGAGTTGGCTTCCGGCAACCGGGACCCAACATCTGGAATAGTGCGTACGGGTGGGATCGGAATGTCGATCGGCGAAGTTGTTGGACACTCAAAGCGGCGCCGTGCGCGGGAATGGCGCACGTAAATTTTGGAACACACTCCACCTTCAGATCGCAAGCCGATCATCGTTGCCGAAGATGTCCGCAAGACCTATCGTTCCAACGATGGCCGCTCGCATCTTGCCCTGGCTGGCGTCACCGCTGAAATTGGGCGTGGCGAGGTGCTGGTGGTGTTTGGGCCTTCGGGCTCCGGCAAGAGCACCTTCCTTCGCACGCTGAATGCATTGGAAACGATCGATTCCGGACGGATCGTCGTGGATGGCGTTGCAGTCTCGGACCCAGGCGCCGACCTCAACAAGTTGCGGTCGGAAGTCGGCATGGTGTTCCAGCTGTTCAACCTGTTCCAGCATCGCACCGCTCTCGACAATGTCGTGCTGCCGCAAATCGTGGTGCGTCGCCGGCCGCGGGCCGAAGCGTTGCGACGGGCGCGTGAACTGCTTGAAAAGGTCGGAATAGGCGATCGTGCCGGCCATTATCCCAGCCAATTGTCAGGAGGACAGCAGCAGCGTGTGGCTATCGCTCGCGCGCTCGCCATGGACCCGAAGGTGATGTTGTTCGATGAACCGACCTCGGCGCTGGATCCGGAAACCGTCACCGGCATTCTCGATCTGATGAAGGATCTCGCGGCCGAAGGGATGACGATGGCAGTCGTTACCCACGAGATGGGGTTCGCACGCGAGATCGCCGACAGGATGCTGTTCATGGACGGCGGGTTGATCGTCGAGGAAGGCAGCCCGCAACAGATTTTCCGCGCGCCGCAGCAAGAGCGAACAAAGGAGTTCCTCAAACAGATACTGTGACGTGGGAAAATTTTGGAATCACAACCAACAAATAACTTCATGGGAGAGAGAAAAATGACACGCAGTTTTGCAAGCAGATTGACTGGGGCCGCCGCAGGTTTGGCAGTCGTATTTGGAGCCTGGTTCGCCGCCGCGAGTGTCGCGAAAGCCGATGAGATGGACGACATCCTGAAGCGGGGCGAACTGGTCGTGGCCGTACAGACCCAGGGACCGCCGGTCAGTTTCGTCGACAAGAATGGCGAGCGCACCGGCCTTGCCGTCGAGATCTCCAAACAGATGGCGGCCGATCTCGGCGTCAAGATCGTGTTCCAGGACTATGACTGGAAGGGCCTCATTCCGGCCCTTCTTGCAGGTAAGGCCGATATGATTGCTGGCGACATGACACCAACGCCGCAACGCGCCTCACAGCTTCTGTTTTCACGGCCGATGTTCTTCAACGACACGCTGGCCTTTGCCGCCAAGGATTCCCAGTTCAAGACCTGGCAGGATCTCAACAAGGAAGGCGTGACGGTCGCCGCGCTGCAGGGCAGCACCTATGCCGATGCAGTCAGCAAATATCTCCCGAAGGCGACGCTGAAGGTGTTCGCCGGCGGTGGCCCGGCTGTGGCGCAGACACTCACCATGGGCCGCGTCGATGCGATGGTCGGCGGACAGGACTACAATTCGTACGTCCGTCAGTTCGACAACCTCAAGCCGCTTGAAGGGACCATGACGCGCGAGCCGCTGGCCTTCGCCACCCGTCCCAACGCCTTCCATCTCAAGATGTGGCTCGACAACTACGTCGAGCTGAAGACGGCCGACAATTCGCTGCAGACTTTGCTGGCCTACTGGTGGACGTCCGACGCCTGGGAGAAGGACCATAAATAACGGCTCTTATCGATCGGCGCAGCGCGATTGCGCCGATCGAACTCGTCTGCCTGCATCTGCGCCTGAACCCGGCCCGATCGACGGCCTGGGCGATTGAAGTCTTCAAAGCGAAAACCGAATGAACTGGGTTCTCGACTTCTACAATTACCGCATCGTCGAGCAGTATCTCGGTCGCTTCGCCGAGGGGCTTGAAAATACCCTCATCGCGGCAGCCGTCAGCCTCGGAGCCGCCGTTATTCTCGGCACGATGCTGGCGCTTTGCCGCATGTCCAGCCGGGCGATCCTATGGCGACCGGCGGCCGGCTACGCGGCATTCATTCTTGCGACTCCGCTGCTGGTGCAGATCTATCTCATCTATTACGGGCTGCCGGCCCTAATCCCCGCCGCGGGCCGCTGGAGCGAGCTCACGCTCGGCATCATTGCGCTCTCGCTTCACAACGCGGCCTATATGGGCGAGATCGTGCGCGGCGGCATCGCATCGGTGCCGCGCGGACAGATCGAGGGCGGCAAGGCGGTAGGCATGTCCTATCTGCAGCGGCTGCGCTACATCGTTCTGCCTCAGGCATTTGCAAACACACTGCCGCCATTGCTCGGCCAAACCGCGGTGCTTATCAAGGACACCTCGCTTCTTTCGATCATCGCGGTCTTCGATTTTCTCAGCGCCGGGCTTTTGCTCAACAGCGAAAGAGTTCGGCCAAACGAAAGCTTTCTCACCATCGCCCTCGGCTACCTCGCCATCTATGTCGTGATGCTGAGCTTGTCATGGGCGGTCAAACGCTGGCTCGCCGGTCCGGCGTGGAACGTGGGGGCGTAGCGGTGCAACATTATCTTGATGTCATGGTCTCGATCCTGCCGTTTCTGTGGACGGGCTTCGTCCAGACATTCTGGATCTCGCTGGTCGCTATCGCAGCGGGTTCCGTGCTGGGATTCCTGATCGGAGTTGTGCGAAGCCAGCGAGTGCCTTTGCTGCACCAGCTGTTCGGCCTCTACATCCACGTTTTGCGCGGCACGCCGTTTCTGGTGCAGCTCTATGTCTTCTATTTCGTCATGCCCAATACCGGGATCGAAGTCCTGCAGTGGAGCTCCGAGACAGCCGCCTTCGTCTCGCTCTCGGTCTACACATCCAGCTATGTCGCCGAGATCGTGATGGCAGCGATAGATGCGGTGCCGAAGGGGCAATGGGAAGCGGCCACCGCGTTGGGCCTCAGGCGATTGCCCATACTCGGCCTCGTCGTGCTGCCGCAGGCCCTCAAGCTCGCGGTGCCGCCGATGAGCGGCGTCTACGTCAACATAATCAAGAACACCGCAATATTATCGGTGATCGGCATTTCGGAGCTGACGCGCCAGGGTGAAATCTCGATCATGCGGTTCCCGCGCGACGTGCTTTTCATCTATGGCGCGATCGCACTGGTCTATTTCGTTTATTGCTATCCAGTCCTGCGTTTCACGCGCTGGGCGGAGCGCAAAGTCGGCGGCACGCGCGTCGTCAATCTCGATTGAGCCCTGCGTGGCCGCGGACCATCATGACCCCTTACATAGACACCTACTACAAGCAGACACTGTCCTCGGACGCGGCCTATCCTGTTCTGTCTGGCAGGCATAACACGGATGTTTGCATCGTCGGTGGCGGCCTCGCTGGGCTGACAGCCGGCCTCGAGCTCGCCCGCCGGGGACGCAGCGTGACAGTGCTGGAAGCACGTCGCGTGGCCTGGGGCGCATCCGGCCGCAATGGGGGCTTCGTGTCGCCGGGCTGGGCAGCACGCGCCAGTCAGATCCAGAAGCGCGTCGGACCCGACCATGCCAAGGCGTTGTATCGCCTGTCGATCGAGGGCGTCGCCATGGTCGAAGATGCAATCCGCGACCTCGACATTTCCGATGCGCAAGTCACGCCAGGCATTCTGCGCGTGTCACGCTATGAAAACACGAAAGCGCTCGAGGAGCAGCGCGACGAACAGGAAGCGGAGTACGGGCGCCACTTGCGCCTGCTGGCGCGCGAGGAGGTGCGAGCTTTGCTGTTGTCGAAAAAATATTACCAGGCCCTCTTTGACGCGGCGTCATTTCACTTTCATCCGCTGAATTACGCGCGGGCGCTGGCGCGAGAAATCGTCAAGCTGGGCGGTTCCGTCTACGAAGACAGCGCGGTGATGCAAGTCGATCTCGCCGGCACGGAAAAGAAATTGCGGACGCCTTCCGGCGAGGTCAGGGCCGCGACCGTTGTGTTCGCGGGCGGCGGCTATACCGACCGCGTTCTGCCCGCATTGCGCCGCGCCTTCCTGCCGATAGCCACATATGTCGTGCTGAGCGAACTGGCGCCGGAACTGATCGCCACAGCGATCCGGACAAAGGCCGGCATCAGCGACGGGCGCCGGGCAGGGGACTACTACCGGGCCGTCGACGGCAGGCTGTTGTGGGGCGGCCGCATCACCACCCGCACGACCGATCCCCGCGACATCGCCGCGGTGATCCGCCGGGAGATCGTCACGACCTACCCGCAGCTGGCGGATCTGAAAATCGAGACGGCATGGTCGGGGCTTATGGCTTACGCTCGACATCTGATGCCCTTGATCGGACCGGTAATGCCGAATGTATGGGCCTGTACCGGGTTCGGAGGCCATGGTCTCAACACGACGGCGATTGGCGCGAGGGTGGTTGCCGAAGCGATTGCGGGTGAAAGCGATCGATACCGCCTGTTCGCGCCCTTCGGATTTGTATGGAATGGCGGACCATTCGGCACCGCGGCGGCGCAACTGACCTACTGGGCCTACCAGGGCATGGACTTTCTGCGCGAACGCCGTTCAGCCCATGCGAAATAGCGTTTTCGACGGAAACGCTGCACATGTTCCCGGAGTTGCCTGAACCTGGTTAGAACCGCCCCGGCGAATAGGGCGCGGGGTCGATATTGGGTGGGTTGCCGGTGACCAGTTCGGCGATCAATCGCCCCGTCGAGCCGCCGCCGATCATGCCGGTATGTCCATGTCCGGTGGCGATGTACAGCGAGCGATGTTTCGGCACCTGGCCAATTGCGGGTACGCTATCAGGCAGGGACGGACGATAGCCCATCCACATCGTCGGTTCCCCTCCGCTCAGATCGGGGAAAAGCGCCTGGGCATGGTCAAGCAGAATCTTGGAGCGCCGCTCGTCGGGCGCAGCTTCAAGGCCGGCGATCTCGACCGTACCGGCAAGGCGCAGGCCGTGTTCCATCGGCGACAGAGCGAAGCCACGATTCTTCATTTGCACAGGCACTGGCAATTCGATCGATGGCGAAGGCAGCATCAAATGGTAGCCACGCTCGGTCTCCAGTGGCAGCCTGGCGCCGAGCGGCCCAAGCAACCGGTTCGACCAGGCGCCGGCAGCGATCACCACCACATCCGCCTTGCGGTTGGCGGTATTCGTCATCAGCGTATAGCCACCGGCCTCACCGGGGATAATCTTCAGCACGCGCTCCGCCACGAAGACGCCGCCGGACTGCCGCACGCCGTCTGCAATGGCCGTGACGAGGCGATGCGGGTTGATCGTATGAGCGTTGTGGGGATAAAGCAGGCCGCGCTTCGCGATGCCCGAAATGCCTGGCAGCAACCGCTCCAGATCCCGGCGAGACAAAGGTTCGGTGACGACGCCCTGCCGACTGTTGATTTCAGCCGTGATGCGATCGGAAAGGCCCGGCGCCTCGGTCTCCCAGATCTGGATACCACCCACTTCGCGGATGAGATTTTCAAACGTCGCGCCGCCGACCAAATCGCGATAGCAGGCGAGATTGCCTGCATGCAGCTCGCACAAGGCGTCGGCGGCCCTGTTGACGCGGTCCATCCTGCCGGCGCGTATCCATCGAAGCAACCAGGGCGCGGCTTTCAGCGCGTAGGCTGGCCTCAAGACAAGCGGTCCGAGCGGGTTGAGGAGCCAGCCGGGCACTTGCCGCAGCATTCCAGGCATGGCCACGGGCGCGTTGCAATCGTGCCTGACCATTCCCGCGTTGCCGAAAGACGTTGCGCTGCCGGGAGGCAGAGGATCGATCACTGTTACGTCCAGACCCGCCCGTTTCAGATACAGAGCCGAACTGACGCCGACAATACCCGCGCCGATGACAACGACGCTTCCACCCGAAACCGGCATGCCGACCCTTACCCAATTGAGCTTGTTGCAAGCGCACGAACGTTCATCCGGTAATGATTGTCAAGCAATCGTCGATGCCGCCGGCTTTTACGCCAGGTGCCGTCAACAACGGTCCGATCTGGGCCGGCGCCGTTTCGCGCGCGAAATGGGTGGGCGACACGGCGCCGCCGCTCGCCTTGCTCTGAGTCACCAGGCCGGGAGCGCAATCGATGTCTTGGACCTGCAAGCCGCCTTCCGGGCACGAAAAGAGACGCGACAGGCATCACGAAACTCACCACTGCGCCGTGGCCTTCACCGTCACATGTCCGTCCGACGACCGCACTTCCATATCCATGCTGTCCCTTCCCCGGGCAGTTCCGCTCAGAAGCAGGGTCTGTGGGCCGATCGCGGGACGCACCCCCCGAAACGAGAAACGGCGGGGCGCATTGCCAACAATGACGGCAGCGAAGTTCATGAGCAGCGTCGCCTGGAGCGGGCCGTGGATGACCAGTCCGGGATAGTGTTCGACGCCGGTGGCGTAGGGCGCGTCGTAGTGGATACGATGGCCGTTGAAGGTCAGCGCGGAATAACGAAAAAGCAGCACCGGATCCACGTCGACGATCCGCTCATGCGACGTGGCAAGCCTGGGCGGTGGCGCCGATGCGGGGGCGCCAGCTTCCGCCGCCCGATAGACGATGATCTGGTCCTCGTCGACCAGGGGCCCGGCGGCATTGGCGATCTCATGGCGGACCGTGACAAAGACAAGCCGGCCGGTGCGGCCTTGTTTTTCTTCAACGGCGCTCAATGTCGAGCGGCGGCGGATCGTGTCGCCGCTACGGATCGGAGCCATAAAGCGTACGTCACCGCCCGCCCACATGCGCCGCGGCAGCGGCACCGGCGGCAGGAAGCCGCCCTTTGCCTGGTGTCCGTCCGGACCGAGTTCACCAGCGTCGGCGATGTCGGGCGTCAGGCACCAATGCAGGCCGGGCGGCGCCACGTCGCCGCGCACGGCATGAAGGCCCAGCATGGCCTCGAAGCTGGCGAGAAGGCGAGGGGTCGCGATGTCCTCGACCTCGCGGGTCCGTCCAACCCATTCCTGCAACGTCGTGCTTGAATCCGGGCTCATTTGGCTTCCTCGTCACGCAGCGAATTCGGACCGGATCCGATCCGTGTCGGCGCCAAGGGCAGGAACCTTGGGGATTATCTCGAAGCCGTCGCGCCGCCCCGCCGGCATCGGCACGGCAATGCGCTTGCCGTTGGGCAACTCGATTTCGCTTCGGCGCAATGCCTTGTGGCTTGGCAGGTCGCGAATTTCGCTGGCGCGTCCCCAGGCGATCTGCGCCTCATCAAGACGGCGAATGGCCTCCTCGCGATCGATTGCCGCGAATATCGGTTCGATCTCGGCATCGAGCGCCGTGCGGTTGGCTACGCGCCAGGCGTTGGTCGCAAAGCGTTCGTCGGCAAATAGATCCTGTCTTTGCAGCACGCTGACGCAGAAGCGTTTCCATTCGCTGTTCTGCTGGATCGCGACGACCACGGCGCCGTCGCGACATGCATAGGGCCGGTAGGGATAGATCGATGCGTGCGCCAGCCCGTAGCGGCCTGTCTCGCGTCCCGCATATTCGTAATGCAGCAGCGGCACGGCCATCCAGTCGGCCATGCCGTCGAACATTGCGATCTCGACGATACGACCGCGACCGGACTTCTCGCGCGCCAGCAAGGCTTCGAGGATCGCCGCATGGGCATTCATGCCGGTGGCGATATCGGCGGCCGAAATGCCGATCTTGCACGCGGTGTCGGGCGTTCCGGTGACGGCGCAGATGCCGCTTTCGGCCTGCACCAGCATGTCGTAGGCGCGCATGGCCGCGTAGGGCGTGTCCTGCCCGTAGCCGACGATGTTGACGGCGATCAGGCGCGGAAATTTTTTCGCGATCGTATCGGCGGAAAGGCCGAGCCTGTCGATGGCGCCCGGCGCAAGATTCTGCACGAAAACATCCGCGCGCGAGACCATGCGATGCAGCAAGGCCAGATCGTGCTCGGCCTTCAGGTCGAGCACCGCGCTTTCCTTGCCACGGTTGAGCCAGACGAAATAGGCCGACATGCCCTCGACAGTGGAATCGTAATGGCGTGCGGTTTCGCCTTCGGGGCGCTCGATCTTGACGACGCGCGCGCCGGCGTCGGCCAGGCGAACCGTGCACAGCGGCGCGGCGACCGCCTGCTCGATGGAAACGACAAGCAGGCCCTCCAGCGGGCGTGCGGCGTCAGACATTGCGCTGCACTCCCGAGCGGGCGAGCACGCCCGGCTTCAGCCGCTCGTTCCTGCCGTAATCCTGCGCGGGGTGGAAGAACAGGCGCGGCGTGTCGTCGATGTCTTCCAGCCGCTTGGCGTAGGCCTGCAGATAGGCTTTGCGGCCATCATCGCCGACACGGCCCGGCATGTAGGCGACGAAGGGCGGCAGCACGTCGAAGCCGGAGTAGCGGAGCAGGCCGTTATGCACGGGCCACAGCACGGTGAGGATATCGCCGTCGATGCCGTCGGGTGCATAGGTGTCGGAAGACGTGCCGGTGGTGGCGGCCACCATGGCGAGCTTGCCCTTGAAGATGCCGGTGTCGTATTTGCGGCCCGGCAGATAGGCAAAACCGCGCGCGAAGACACGGTCGGCCCAACCCTTGAGGATTGCCGGCATGCCGAACCACCAGACCGGGAATTGGAACAGCACGAAGTCCGCTCGCTTCACTTTTTCGACCTCGGCCGCGATATCCGCCGACAGCGCGCCGGCCTCATAGGCGGCGGTCTGCTCGCGCGGCAGGCTGAAGAACTCCGCATCGCTGCGCTCGCCTGATATGTCACCCGGCCCGGCGACAGGATTGAAGCCCATCGCGTAGAGGTCGCTGACGACCACCTGGTGGCCGGCGCGGGTCAAGGTCTGCACGGCGAGATCCTTCATGGCGCCGTTGAAAGATCTCGGTTCCGGGTGCGCGTAGACGATGAGGACGTTCACGACGGCACCTCTTAGTACGAACGCGGCAGGCCGAGCACGTGCTCGGAAAGGTATGACAGGATGAGGTTGGTCGAGATCGGCGCGACCTGATAGAGGCGCGTCTCGCGGAACTTGCGCTCGACGTCGTATTCCTCCGCGAAACCGAAGCCGCCATGCGTCTGGATGCAGACATTGGCAGCCTCGTTCGAAGCGTCGGCCGCCAGCATCTTGGCCATGTTTGCTTCGGCGCCGGGGTTCTTGCCGGCCTCGTAGAGGTTGACCGCCTCGCGCACCATCAATTCGGCCGCGCGCATGTTGGCGTAGGCCCTGGCAATCGGAAACTGGATGCCCTGGTTCTGGCCGATCGCGCGGCCGAACACATGCCGCTCCTTGGCATAGGTGCTCGCCTTGTCGATGAACCATTTCGCATCGCCGACGCATTCGGCGGCAATCAGGATGCGCTCGGCATTCATGCCAGAAAGAATGTAGCGGAATCCCTTGCCCTCCTCGCCGATCAGGTTTTCGGCGGGCACGCGCAAATCGTCGAAGAAGACCTCGGTGGTGGCATGGTTCATCATGGTGCGGATCGGCCGGATCGTCAGCCCATGGCCGACGGCTTCGCGCATGTCGACGATCAGGACGGAGAGGCCATCGGTCTTCTTCATGCTGTCCTCGAGCGGCGTGGTTCTTGCCAGGAGCAGCATCAAATCCGAATGTTCGGCGCGGCTGGTCCAGATCTTCTGGCCCTTGACCACGAAATGATCGCCGTCGAGGCGCGCGGTGGTCTTGAGCGCGCCGGTATCGGTGCCGCTGCTCGGTTCAGTGACGCCGAAGGCTTGCAGGCGCAATTCTCCGGTGGCGATCTTCGGCAGGTATCGTTGCTTCTGCGCTTCCGAGCCGTGGCGCAAAAGCGTGCCCATCGTGTACATCTGGGCATGGCAGGCGCCGCCGTTGCAGCCGGCGCGCTGAATTTCCTCGAGCACGGCGGCGGCGGCCGACAGCGGCAGACCCGAGCCGCCATACGCCTCCGGGATCAGGATCGAGAGCCAGCCAGCCTCCGTCAACGCTTCGACGAATTCGCGTGGATAGGCCATGTCCCTGTCGAGCGCGCGCCAGTATTCGCCGGGAAACCGTGCGCAGAGCTTGGCGACGGCATCGCGGATATCCTGATACTGTTCCATGGGGTTTGCCCGACCTTCTGTCTCGCCCGGCCGCATTATCGTTTCGGCACGTCTCGTCCGCAATGCAAGGCTGGCACTACCAGATATGCCGAAATTCAAATACTCAGGGTGCTGGGCCAAGAAGCTGGCCGGCCCATACCGCCCGTTCGACAAGGTCCTTGACGATGTCCTCGATTGCCTGTCCGGCAAACCGCGCCAGCCGCGAGGCGGGCCGGTCGGCCGGGTAGGCGAGGATCAGGCGGCGCACGGGCACGGGATCGATCAGCGGTGCCGCGGTCAAGAGGCCGGCGGCGACATCGGCATGGATGGGTGCGAGCGGCAGGATCGTCCAGCCGTGGCCGTTGCGCACCAGGTCCTTCAGCGCGGCGTAGGAATCCGCTTCGATGCCGACGTCGAGCGCGATGCCGGATTCGGCGGCGCAGCGTTCGACGATGATGCGCAGCCCATGCTTGAGACTGGGCATCATCAGGCGCTTGCCGGCGAGCGAGGCGAACGGCACGGCGCGCACAGTCGAGAAGCCGGCGTCGGGCGGGCCGATCAGGAACAGGTTTTCCAGGAGCAGAGGGCGCGAGCGCAGCGACCTTGCCATGCGCGGGTCGTAGAGCACGCCGACGTCGACCTCGCCGCGGTGCATCCAGTCCAGCAGGTAGCCTGTGTAGGCGCTCACCAGCCTGAGCTTGGCCTTAGGGTGGGCTTTGCCGAAGGCGGCGGCCAGCGGCAGCGAGATGATGTCCGCCACCGTGGGTGGCAGGCCGATGGCCACTTCGCCGGTCAGCGGCGCGTCGGCTGGAGTGGCCGTGGCGCGGATCTCATCGATCTCGGCCATCACGCGCATGGCGTGCGCCAGAACTTCCTTGCCCTGTTCGGACAGCACCATGCCGCGCCCGTGGCGCAGGAACAGGGCAAAGCCCAATTCTTCCTCCAGCATGCGCACCTGCCGGCTCAGCGCCGGCTGCGCGATGTGCAGCCGGTCGGCGGCCTTGCTGAGGCTGCCGAGCTCGGCGACGTGGATCAGGGTGCGAAGTTGCGATAGCTCCATAAGCGATCGAATATCATTATATCTGGTCACAAGAAAGAGACGAAGATTGGATCGCATAACGGGGGTAATCTGGCAGCAATTCAATTCTCGGGGGGTCCAAGGTGACAGTGAGCCTGCAAGCAAAACAAGCCGAGACAGCCGCTGCGACGGTGCCTGAAAAGCAGTGGCCGGACCAAGTCTATGACGTGCTCAAGGCTGCCGGCATCAGCCAGATGTCCTATGTACCCGATGCCGGCCACACCACCTTGATCCGTCGCTTCAGCGAAGATCCCGAGGTCGTCACCAATGTGCTGACGACCGAGGAAGAGGGCATCGCCATCGCCGCCGGCTCCTGGCTCGGCGGCAAACGCAGCGTCGTGCTGATGCAGTCCTCGGGCGTCGGCAACTGCATCAACATGCTGTCGCTTCCC
Organism: Mesorhizobium sp.; assembly: GCA_019509685.1. The sequence goes on from JAEKLU010000256.1 coordinate 13,545, forward strand.
GTGCAGGCACGCTTTCCGTTGCTCGTCCTGGTGACGATGCGGGGCGAATGGGCCGAGTTCAACCCATGGCAGGTGCCGATGGGGCAAGCGACGGAAGCCTCGCTGAAGGCGATCGGCCTCAGGGTGCTGCGCGCCGAGACCGGTCCCGACCTCGTCGAGACGGTAGCGCAAGCAGCTGCAATGGCTTTCGACGCCGACCAGCAGATTGCCGTGCTGATCGGGCAGCGGCTGCTCGGCAAGAAGAAGTGGTGAACGCGATGAATTTGCCGACGATGGATCGCCGCGTGGCGGTGAAGAAATTGCTCGATGCCCGCGACGGTGCATTGGTGGTCACCGGTCTCGGCTCGCCGAGCTACGACGTTCATGCCGCCGGCGACCGCGACGACAATTACTATCTGTGGGGCGCCATGGGCGGTGCGGCGCTGATCGGCCTCGGACTTGCCCAGGCCCAGCCGCAAAAACGCGTCATGGTCATTACCGGCGACGGCGAACAGCTGATGGCGTTCGGGTCGCTGGCGACGATCGCGGTGGCGCGGCCCAAAAATCTCGATCTGATCGTGCTCGACAACCAGCATTTCGGCGAGACCGGCATGCAGTCCAGCCATACCGGCAAGGGCATAGGATTTGACAAGGTCGCTGCCGCCTGCGGCTTCTCGGAAAGCCGCGAGTTGCGTTCGTTGGAGGAGGTCGATGCCCTGTGCGACCAGCTTCGCCGGCCGGCCGATGGTCCCCGTCTCTTCGTGCTGAAGATTGCTGCGGAGAATCTGCCGCGCTCGCTGCCACCGCGCGACGCGGTCGCGGTCAAGAACCGCTTTCGCGCCCATCTGGGCTTTGCCACCTGTTGAGGGTCGATATGGCGCTGGTCAGCTTCCAGAACACGGTCGGCGGTCGGCTGCAATCGACCGCTGCGACATTCGAAAGCCATGATCCGTTTACCGGCAAGCCATGGGCGCTGATCCCACGCGGCGGAGCGGCCGAGGTCGACGCTGCCGTGGCGGCGGCCAAGGCGGCTTTCCGCTCGAAGGAGTGGTGCGGCCTCACGCCCACCGCGCGCGGCAAGCTGCTGGTGCGGCTGGCCGATCTGATCGCTGAGAACGCCGAGCGCATCGCCGCCATCGAGACGCGCGACAATGGCAAGCTGCTCACCGAGATGACGGCGCAGCTGCGCTATATCCCCGAATGGTTCCGTTATTTCGGCGGGCTAGCCGACAAGATCGAAGGCTCGGTCTTGCCGATCGACAAGGCAGGCATGTTTGCCTTCACCCGCCATGAGCCGCTCGGCGTCATCGCGGCCATCGTTCCCTGGAACTCGCCGCTCTTGCTTCTGACCTGGAAGCTCGCGCCGCTGCTGGCGGCCGGCAACACCGTCGTCATCAAGCCGTCGGAGCATGCCTCGGCCTCGACGCTGGAATTCGTGAAATTGTTCGCGCAGGCAGGTTTCCCGGCGGGCGTCGTCAACACCGTTACCGGCATGCCGCAGGATGTCGGCGTGCCGCTGGTCGCCCATCCCGACATCGCCAAGATCGCCTTCACCGGCGGCGAACCGGGCGGGCTCGCCGTCTATCGCGCGGCGGCCGAGGGCTTGAAGACCGTGACGCTCGAACTGGGCGGCAAATCCGCCAACATCGTCTTCGAAGACGCCAATCTCGAAAGCGCGGTCAATGGCGCGATCTCCGGCATCTTCGCAGCCAGCGGCCAGACCTGCATCGCCGGCTCGCGCCTCCTGGTCCATCGCAAGATCCATGACCGGTTCGTGGAAGATGTCATCGCGCTGGCAGCCAGTGCCCGAATAGGCAATCCGGCGCTGGCCGAGACGCAGGTGGGGCCGATCACCACGCAGGCGCAGCGCGACAAGGTGCTTTCCTATCTCGGCATCGCACGCCGTGAAGGCGCGCTGTGCGTGCTTGGCGGCGGCAAGCCGGGTGCGGCGGAACTGGCCGACGGCTGGTTCGTCCAGCCCACAATCTTCACCGACGTCAACAACACGATGCGGATCGCGCGCGAAGAGGTGTTCGGGCCGATCCTGTCCGTCATTCCGTTCGATGACGAGGACGAGGCCTTCGCCATTGCCAATGACAGCCCCTACGGATTGGCCGCGGGGATATGGACAAGCGACATGGGCCGGGCGCTACGCGGCGCGGCCGCAATGGAAGCGGGCATGGTCTGGATCAATTCCTACCGCGCCGTCTCCTACATGGCGCCGTTCGGCGGCTACAAGAGAAGCGGCATCGGCCGCGAGAGCGGGCAGGAGGCGATCAATTCCTATCTGCAGACCAAGACGGTGTGGATAGATACGATTGGCAAGACCGCCAACCCGTTCGTGATCCGCTAGGGTAGGGCTTCGGTAGGCGATTGGTCTACTCACAATGACGAAGGTACTGGACATGAGACAGGCGGGCAAGGTGGCTGTTGTCACGGGGGCGGCGCGCGGCATCGGGCGCGCTTGCGCGGAACGCTTTCTGAGCGAAGGCGCGAAGGTCGTGCTCGGTGACGTCGATGCGGCGGAGCTGAAGAAATGCGCTGCCGAGATCGGCACCGACAAGACCGTCCTGGCCCTTGTCACAGACGTCAGCAAAAAAGACGAGGTCGATGCGCTGGTCGCGGCGGCGGCGGCGAAGTTCGGCCGCCTCGACATCATGGTCAACAATGCCGGTATCGCTCCGGTCCAGGACTTTCTCGATATCAGCGAGGCCGACTATGACAGGGTTCTCGCCGTCAATTTGAAGGGTGCGTTCATGGGCACCCAGGCCGCGGCCCGCCAGATGATCGCGCAAGGCGACGGCGGCGTCATCATAAACATGTCGTCGATCAATTCGGGGCTCGCCAACCCGCGCGTCGCCACCTACGCGATCTCCAAGGGCGGCATGAACCAGGTCACCAGCACCGCGGCCGTCGCCTTCGCTCACCACGGCATCCGTGTGGTCGGTGTCGGTCCAGGCACCATCGCGACCGAGATGGTGATGGACGGGACCTTCATCGACTCGGAGGAGATGCGCCACGCGATCCTTTCGCGCACACCGCTCGGGCGCCTCGGCACGGCGGCCGAGATCGCCTCGGTCGTGGCGTTCCTGGCCAGCGACGACGCTTCCTACATCACCGGCGAGACGATCTATCCCGACGGGGGACGCCGCGTGCTGAACTATACGGTTCCGGTCAAGGCGTGAGAAAAACGAGGAATAGCGCATGGGCAACTTCGACAAGCTGCATCACATCTGCATCGTTGTGCACGATATCGATAAGGCGCAGGCTTATTACGACTCCATCGGTATCGGGCCATGGGAAGCCTATCCGCCGCTGGCGGAATATGAAGAACTCCAGGTGCCAAGCCCCGAGGGGTTCAAGGTGATGCAATATCGCGTCTGCAACCTGCCGAACGTTCAGCTGCAGCTATGCCAGCCAAGCCGCGATCCTTCACCGCAGCGGATCCATCTCGACACCAAGGGCGAGGGCGTCTTCCACATCGGCTTCGAGGTCCGTGACGCCGACGCGGCCGAGACCAAGGCACAAGGCGATGGGCTGTCGGTGCTGATGCGCGGGCGCCGGAAAAACCGCACCGGCTTCACCTATTACGATACGGTCGACAAGGCGGGTGTCATCCTTTTGACCCGGGCAACCAATCTGCCCGGCAAGTGATCCTGCCGCGCGTTAGCATGGCGCTGGACGAGGAGGGCGGGCGACTGGTCAACTGCCCCGCAATTCCTCAAGCCGGTCGACCAGGAACTTACCGCTGGTGATGATGTGCATTTCCAGAAGGCCGACGGCGCGCAGCGTATCCTTGGCCTCGCACAGTTCTATGAGCTGCCAATGGTCGCGGTCGGACTGGATCTGGATCTCGGTGAGCGTCACCATCATGCGCGTGTAGCGTTCCAGCTGCTGGTAGATACGGCCCACCAATTCGATCGTCGCCTTGCGGCCGGACGGCGCGTAGAGCGTGGCGTGGAAATTCCAGTTCAGCTGGTTCGAGTACTCGCCCGTTCTGCCCTGTTCCTGGTGCTGCTTCGCGCGTTCCCGCGCAAGTGCGAGGTCGGCGTCCGTCATGCGTGGAATGGCAAGGGCCAGCAGCCAGGTTTCGATCCGCGCCCGCAATTCGTAGAGTTCGAGGATCTCCCGGAATTCGGCTGACGCCGAACTCGGTGGCCAAGTGCTCCTGCCGCAACTGGAGATTGGCCTCGTATTCGCCCATCAGGATTTTCTGCCTGATGGCATCGGCGACCTGGGTCGAGATGGTTTTCTTCTGTACGAGCATGAGTCAGCCTGGGGCGGCGGCCTTGTTTGTTGAACGGCGCCGTTTTGATTGAAGAAGTGGACGCATAGCATCGTTGTGACGGCGATGCCATGTCGGCCGTTTCGCTTCAGTAGACATGTTCCTCTATGGGCTGGTTGGCGGCGATCCGTTCATAACGGAAGGCCGACAGGTCGATAGAGCGGTATTCGCCGTAAGCAATGAGGTCGCTGACGCCCGACCCGGTAGCTGCCGCATGCATCATGCCATGGCCGCTGAAGCCGGTAGCCAGCACAAGGTTCGAGACTTCCGGATGTCGACCGATGATGCCGCTGTGGTCGAAGGTATTGTATTCGTAGAGCCCAGCCCAGGCGCGCAGCATCCGCAGCTGTTCGAACCCGGGCACTCGATGGGCCAGTGCCGGCCAGATCAATTCGTCGAACAGATCGTAGTCCACATCCAGGCCAAAATCGTGCGGGTCGTTCTCGCGCACCGGCGGAACGCCGCACAGGAAGAGCTGACCTTCCGGCCGCAGCCACAGGCCGCTCGTGTCGAAGATGAAGGGGCAGTTCTCGATCCTTGCCGGCGTTTCGAAGACGAAGACACATCGCTTGCTCGGGACGACCGGCAGCTCGGCGCCGGCCATCCTGGCAATGCCCGCGCTCCACGGCCCGGCCGCGTTGATCACGGTGCCGACGGCAAGCCGGTCGCCATTGTCCAGCACCACCTCGCCAAGCTTGCCGGAAGACGCCATGGTCAGTCCGGTCACGGTCGCGGCAACATAGTCCACGCCCTGCGTGCGCGCCTTGCGGCGGAATGCCTGCATCAGGCCGGGGCCGTCGAACCAGCCTTCGCTGCCAAGGCCGAGAGAGCCGAGCGCGAGATCGTCCGTGTTCAGCCACGGGAAGCGTCGTGCCAGATCGACCTGCTCGATCAGTACGGCGTCGACGCCCATATCGCGCTGGACACGGTTCTTGGCGCGTTGCGCGTCGGCCCGCTCGGGCGTCGCCAGCACGAGATAACCAGGCTCATGCAGGCCGATGTCCGCCAACTCGTCACCAATCGCAAGCCGCTTCTTTGCCTGACGCAGGAAGTCGATGCTGAACTGTGACATCGCGATGTTCGGCGCCGTGCCGAACTGCTGGCGTATGGCGCTGGTCGAGAGCGAGGACGAGGAGGCGGTGTAATAGGGATCCCGCTCGATCACCGCCATCTTGCCGTCGAAATCCGGATTGGCGGACAGGAAGTAGGCGATGGAACTGCCGACAACCCCTCCGCCGATGATCACCACGTCATCGTTTGTACCCATCCAGCCTCTTCCCATCCGACCAACATGCGCTCTGACGGTGGATTGGATACTTTCGTGGCCGATCCCGCCTCTTTGACCCACTCATAACCCGATCTTTAGCGCATAAAAAGGGGTTTGACGCCAAAAAGAGAATACATTATCCAATTCGCCAATCACCCGGCAAGCCGGGCGGTCATGCCGAGGAATGTTCCGTGGGCCTCATCGCTCCCCGTCTCGAT
>JAEKLU010000013.1 GCA_019509685.1 Mesorhizobium sp.
AAATGGACGTATTTGAAATCGCCGGTGCGGACCACGGCGAGGTTGCATTGCCGGGAGCCGATGCCGAAATAGCGTTCTGCCTCGCCCGCGGCGACAGAGCGAAAATCGAATTCCCAATGTGCGGCGTCGCGCCAGTCGGCTGGTTTCTCGCCATCCAGCCATGGCGTGAGCGACCTGCCGTCGAGATGCGGTTGCGGCTTGGCGCCGATCAAGTCGAGCAAGGTCGGGAAGATGTCGACGGCTTCGGAGAAGCGGTCAACGGATGAGCCCGCCGTTGCCTTGCGCCTTGGATCGCGGACGATCAACGGAATGTGGTAGCTGGCGTCGAAGAAGCCGCCTTTGCCGAGCATGAAGTGGTCGCCCATCATCTCGGCATGGTCGGAGGTGAGCACGACCACCGTGTCGTCCCAGGCGCCGGCGGTTTTGATCGCCCGCCAGATGCGGCCGAGCTGGGCGTCGACCTCCGAAATCATGCCGTAATAGATTGCGCGGATGCGGCGGAAGTTTTCCTCGCTCCAGTCGGGCACCTTACCCTCGATACCTGGAACGAATTTGGTCCGTTTCTGCCGCCCCATATCGTAGGCGAGGTAGGGATGGCCGGCGGCCTCGGCCTGCCAATCCGCCGCGCGTTTGAACGCCGGACCGTCGGCCGGATCATACATCGTGTTGTAGGGCGCAGGCACGATGAAGGGGGGGTGTGGGCTGATGAAGGAGATATGCGCGAACCATGGCGCGCCTTGTTCCTGCTCGCCGAGCCAGCGGATGAACTCGCCAGCGAGAAACGCCGTCGGCGTCTGATCTTTCGAATAGACCGGCGGCGCGTTGGTCACATCGCTCTTGGCTTGCCCGGCGGCTGGACGATGGATGTCCGGGCTGCCCGCGCTGGTGTCGGTGCCTTGCGCGTGCAGCCAGGACAGCCATTGTTTCTGATGTTCCGGCAGAGCCTGCCGCACGGTGAAACCGGGCAGCACGCCTTCGTAGCTGCGCAGGCGTGGGTCATTGTCGGCGAGCAGGCGCGGGTCGAGCGAGACGTCGGTGTAGCCGAACAAGGTCGGGTCGTAACCAGCCCCTCGCGCGGCGAGCGCGATGTTGCCGTGGCGAGAATCGAGCGGCGTGCCGTTGCGGCAGACGCGATTGTTCATCTGGTAGAGGCCGGTATAGAGACAGGCGCGGGCCGGCGAGCAGGGCGCGGCGCCGCCATAGTGGCGGCGAAACAGTACGCCCTCGGCGGCAAGCGCGTCCGCATTCGGCGTCTTGACCACCTTATGGCCAGCGGCCGACAAGCAATCGCCGCGCCATTGGTCGCAGGTGACGAGGAGAACATTCGGCCGGCCGTGCAGGTTCAAGATCGTCTCCTCATGGATGCGCGGCCGCAGATGGAGCGGAAAATTGCCGGTTTTGCAAGGCAAGCTCAATCATCGAATGGTGAACAAGTCTAACCCATTCGTTCACTTTTAATGCACAGTCCATTCTGTGTTTGCCCGCTTTGCCGCGGCCGTCACTATCCTCATATTGGCGTCGAGAGCGGCAAGGGCCGCAGAAAGACAAAGGAAGGAGCACCATCATGCTCAATCAGATCCAGGGGCTGCATCACGTCACCTCGATGGCCAGCGATGCGCGCCGCAACAATGAGTTCTTCACCCAAAAGCTCGGCCTGCGCCGGGTCAAGAAGACGGTCAATTTCGACGCGCCGGACGTCTACCATCTCTACTATGCCGACGAGTTCGGCACGCCGGGCTCGGTCATGACCTATTTCCCGTTCCCCGATATCGCCAAGGGCCGGCATGGCGTCGGCGAGGTCGGCACGACGGTGTTCTCGGTGCCCGAGGGTACGCTCGGCTATTGGGAAAAGCGCTTCACCGACGAGGGCGTCGGCAATGTCGCCCGTGCGGAGAGCTTCGGCGAGAAGCGGCTGGCTTTCACCGGTCCCGACGGCGACAGTTTCGCGCTGGTCGAGGACAAGGCCGACATCCGGGCGCCCTGGGTCAAGGGCGGCGTTCCCGGCGACGAGGCGATCCGCGGCTTCCACTCGGTTTCGCTCAGGCTGAAGGACGGCGGCGCCACCGAGGAACTGCTGAAGTTCATGGGCTATGAGGAAGTCGACACGTCAGGCAACACGCGCCGGCTGGCGATCAAGAACGGCAACGGCGCCGATGTCGTCGACATCGAATCGCTGCCCGGCGCCGGTTTTGCCAATCTCGGCGCCGGCTCGGTGCATCACGTTGCCTTCGCCGTCGAGGATCGCGACAAGCAACTGGAAGTTCGCAAGGCGCTGATCGATACAGGCTACGGCGTGACGCCGGTCATCGATCGCGACTATTTCTGGGCGATCTATTTCCGCACGCCGGGCGGCGTGCTGTTCGAAGTGTCGACCAACGAGCCGGGCTTCAACCGCGACGAAGATACCGCGCATCTGGGCGAGGCGCTGAAGCTGCCCATGCAGCACCAGCATCTGCGGCCCTATCTCGAAGAGCACCTGCAGAAGCTGGAAGGCTAAGGCGATGAACAGGGACGCCTACATCCACAAAGTGCTGCCCGGCTCGCCGGGCGGCCCGCTGCTGTTCGTTTTCCACGGCACCGGGGCCGACGAAAACCAGCTCCTGACTTTCGGGCGCGAGCTGCTGCCGACGGCGACCATCGTGTCGCCGCGTGGCGACGTGTCCGAATATGGCGCCGCGCGTTTCTTTCGCCGCACCGGCGAGGGCGTCTACGACATGGACGATCTGGCACGGGCGACGGAAAAGATGGCCGGCTTCGTCAAGACGCATGTCGAGGCGGCAAAGCCGTCGGCGGTGTTCGGGCTCGGCTATTCCAACGGCGCCAACATCCTGGCATCGGTGGTGTTCGCCGAGCCGGGACTGTTCGATGCCACGGCGCTGATGCATCCGCTGATCCCGTTCGAGCCTGAAGTTCAGGGCAGCCTCGCCGGCCGCCATATACTGATCACGGCGGGCAGGCGCGATCCGATCTGCCCGCCGAACCTGACATCGCGCCTCGAAGCCTATTTGCGCGCCGACGGCGCCGATGTCACAGTGGAATGGCACGATGGCGGGCACGAGGTGCGGCCAAATGAAATCGAAGCGGCGCGGCGGCTTTTCACCCTCGCGCCGGCTGAAGGAGGCAAAGACAATGGCTGACCAACTGCCCGAAATCGAACTGGAAGACCGTGGCTCCAAGGGGCGCTACGTGTTGCGCGGGCCGGGCGGCGCCGAGGCCGAGATGACCTTCACCAAGATCGGCGAGCACCAGCTCATCATCGATCACACCGAGGTGCCGGACGCGTTTCGCGGCCAGGGTGCGGGGCTTCGCCTCGTCACCCGCGCGGTCGAGGACGCGCGCGCTGCCGGCAAGAAGATCATCCCGCTCTGCCCCTTCGCCAACGCGCAGTTCCGCCGCCACCCGGAGTGGGCGGATGTGCTGAAGCAGTAAGCTTTCACCTTCTCCCCTTGTGGGAGAAGGTGGCCGCGAAGCGGCCGGATGAGGGTTCCAGGGAACGCCGACGTCTCACTCCGCTGGAACATCCGTCTCGGCGCTGCGCGCCGATCCACCTTCTCCCACAGGGGGGAGAAGGAAAAAGCGCACCTCTGCTATTTGCAGGACCCGGTCATCCTGCCTAAGTTGACAGTTCGCTTGGACGAAAACTCGTCCCGCCTGTCACCGAATTGAATGGCTCCCCTTATGACCGATACCGACCTGATCCCCGTTTTCGACGGCCACAACGACACGCTTCTTCGCCTCTACCAGTCGAAGGAAACGGACGTCGAAAAGCTGTTCATCGAGGGGACGCCGGGCGGCCATATCGACCTGCCGCGCGCCAAGAAGGGTGGTTTTGCCGGCGGTATGTTCGCGATCTTTCCGCCGCCGGTCGAGAAGTCGAAGCGCAGCGCCGTGCCGCCGGCGCCGAGCGACAACGAACCCTTGCCGCCGGAACTGCCGCAGGCCGACGCGATCACCTCGACCATCGGCATGGCGTCGATCCTGTTTCGGCTGGAGCGCGCCGGCGCGGTCAGCGTCTGCCGCAGCGCCGACGATGTGCGCGATGCGATGGCCAAGGGCTCGATCGCCGCCGTGTTCCATATCGAGGGCGTCGAGGCGATTGATCCTGAGCTTGCGATGCTCGATGTGCTGCACGCCGCCGGCCTGCGCTCGCTGGGCATCGTCTGGAGCCGGTCCAACGCTTTCGGCCATGGTGTGCCTTTCCGCTTCCCCTCATCGCCCGACACCGGGCCTGGCCTCACCGATGCCGGCAAGGCGCTGGTCAAGGCCTGCAACACGTTGAAAATCATGATCGACCTGTCGCATCTCAACGAGAAGGGCTTTCGCGATGTGGCGGACTTGAGCGATGCGCCGCTGGTCGCGACCCACTCCAACGTGCATGCGATCTGCGGCCATTCGCGCAACCTGACCGATTGGCAGCTTGGCGCGATCCGCGAGTCGGGCGGCATGGTGGGCCTGAACTTCGCCACCGGCTTCCTGCGCGAGGACGGCCGCATGAACTCCGACACCAGCCTCGACATCATGGTGCGCCACATCGACTCGCTTTTGCAGGCGCTGGGCGAGGATGGCGTCGGGCTTGGTTCGGATTTCGACGGCGCCATGATCCCGGCCGTCATCGGCGACGTCGCCGGCCTGCCGAAA
>JAEKLU010000014.1 GCA_019509685.1 Mesorhizobium sp.
CTTCGCCGCCAGCGCCCGGTATTCGGCAGTCGCCCGCATGTCGGTGAGGGGTGAAAAGTCGTTGGCGTATTCGGCCATTGCAGCCTCGACGGTCGCTTCCGTCCAAGGCTTGCCAATGAGTGCCTTCTCGACGGCAGCGGCGCGCTTCGGCGTCGCCGCCATGCCGCCATAGGCGATGCGGATGTCGGCAACCGTGCCATCCTTGGCCAAGCCCAGATTGAAGGCGCCGAGCGTCGCGGTGATATCCTCGTCGCGGCGCTTGGTGACCTTGTAGACGGCAAATTTCGTGCCCTTTGCCGGCACAGGGACATGCACCGCCTCGACGAATTCGCCGGGCTGACGATCCTGTTTGCCATAGGCAATGAAGAAGGTTTCAAGCGGAATGGTGCGGCGAACCTTGCCCTTGCGCAGTGTCAGTCGCGCGCCAAGCGCGATCAGCGGCGGCGGCGTGTCGCCGATCGGCGAACCGTTGGCGACGTTGCCGCCAATGGTGCCCATGTTGCGCACCTGCTCGCCGCCGATGCGATCAAACAGCGGGCCGAGCGCAGGGATGCGCTTCGACAGCGTTTTGAAGGCTTCCGTGTAAGTGACGCCGGCGCCGATCGTGATCACGCCGTCGGCCTCCGACATGGAGCGCAGATCGTCGATGCCGCCGATGAAGATCACCGGCGAGATGTCGCGCATATGTTTGGTGACCCACAGGCCGACATCGGTCGAGCCGGCAACGATCGTCGCTTTTGGCTCGTTTTCGAAAATGTCGGCGAAGTCATCGGCATTGGCCGGCACGATCAGCCGTGCATTGGCCGAGCCGATCTCGACCCGCGCGCCGTCGCGCAACGCCTCCAGCCGTGCTGTGATGTTCTTGCGCTCTACGGCCAGCGTATCCTTCGCAGCCTTGCCATAGATCGATATGGCATGGGCGGCGCGCATGATCGCCTCATAGCCGGTGCAGCGGCAGAGATTGCCCTGCAGCGCCTTCTCGATGGCTCCGTTCGACGGATTGGGCGTCTTCATCCAGAGCCCGTAGAGCGACATGACGAAGCCCGGCGTGCAGAAGCCGCATTGCGAGCCGTGGAAATCCACCATCGCCTGCTGCACCGGATGCAGTTTTTCGCCATCGCCGCGCAAATGTTCCACGGTCACGATATGCGTGCCGTCGAGCGAGCCCATGAAGCGGATGCAGGCATTGACGCTTTCATAGACCTCCTTGGTGCCGCGCAGCGTCCGGTTGAGCCGCAGCCAGTCGAGCAAGGTCGCGTCGGGCGCAATGTCGGTCAGCGCGACGTCGCTGCCGTTCAGGATAAAGCGGATTTCGCTGCGGATCTTGATCTCGGCCATGGCTCAGCTCCCCCGATAGGTCGAGTAGCCATAGGGCGAAATCAAGAGCGGCACATGATAGTGGCGCTGCTCCGCCATGCCGAAACGGATCGGAACGATGTCGAGGAAAGCCGGCTGCGGCAGGCTGGTGCCCTGCCCGCGCAGGTAATCGCCGGCGGCGAAGACCAGCTCGTATTCGCCGGTGTGGAAATCGGCGCCGGCCAGCAGCGGCGCGTCGCAACGGCCGTCATCGTTGGTGGTGACGGTTTTGCGATGCGTACGGTTCTGGCGCTCGATGCGGAACAGCTCGATCGACAGGCCCTTCGCCGGCCGGCCGGTCGCGGTGTCGAGCACATGGGTCGTCAGGCGCCCGCCATCGGCTTTCGACGTTTCTGCCACTGGCCGCCTCCCCCGTAAAATCGATTGGTCGGTACCGTTCGACATTTTCTGCTCAATTGTGCGCCAATTAAAGGCGATGCATAAGCCCAGGTCGAGCGGAGTGCGGCAAAAAGCACTTTCAAAAATTTTGAGGGGAATGCAGTCGCATCCCTTTCGATATCTTTACTTCAACCCTTGGGCAGGAGTGGCAATGCGTTACGATAGGGACATGCGCGGTTATGGGGCAAATCCGCCGGATCCGAAATGGCCGGGCGGCGCGCATATCGCGGTGCAGTTCGTCGTCAATTACGAAGAGGGCGGCGAGAACTGCGTGCTGCATGGCGACAAGGCTTCCGAAGCCTTCCTGTCGGAGATCGTCGGCGCCGCGCCCTGGGTCGGCCAGCGCCACTGGAACATGGAATCGATCTACGAATATGGCGCCCGGGCCGGGTTCTGGCGGCTCTACCGGCTGTTCACCGAAGCCCAGGTGCCGGTGACTTGCTACGGTGTGGCAACCGCGCTGGCGCGTTCGCCCGACCAGGTAGCCGCCATGCAGGAGGCCGGTTGGGAGATGGCCTCGCACGGCTTGAAATGGATCGACTACCGCGACCATGCGCCCGAGGACGAGAGGCGCGACCTGGATGAAGCGATCAAGCTCCACTACGAGGTGACCGGCGCGCGGCCGACCGGTTGGTATACCGGCCGGACCTCGATCAACACGGTTCGCCTCGTCGCCGAAGAAGGCGGCTTCGACTACGTCTCCGACACTTACGACGACGAACTGCCCTATTGGTTCGACCGCGATGGGCTGGACAAGCCGCAGCTCATCATCCCTTACACGCTCGATGCCAACGACATGCGCTTTGCGACGCCGCAGGGCTTCAATTCGGGCGACCAGTTCTTCGCCTATCTGAAAGACAGCTTCGACACGCTCTACGCGGAAGGCCGAGACGGCCGGCCACGCATGATGAATATCGGCCTGCATTGCCGGCTGGTCGGCCGCCCCGGCCGCGTCGCCGCGTTGAAGCGCTTCGTCGACTATGTGAAGTCGCACGACAAGGTGTGGCTGACGCGGCGCATCGACATCGCAAGGCACTGGCGCGAGACACATCCCTACCAGGCGCCGGCGCTGCGGCCATCGCGGATGGAGTTCGAGGCATTCGTGCATGCATTCGGCGGCGTGTTCGAGCACTCGCCCTGGATCGCCGAGCGCGCCTACGAGTTGGAGCTTGGCCCGGCGCATGACACTGCCGTCGGCCTGCATAATGCGCTCTGCCGCGTGTTCCGTTCGGCGACGGAGGCCGAGCGGCTTTCGGTGCTCAACGCCCATCCCGACCTTGCCGGCAAGCTCGCCAAGGCCAAGCGGCTGACACAGGAATCAGCCAAGGAACAGGCGTCCGCCGGCCTCGACGCGCTGACCGACAAGGAGCGCGAATTGTTCTCCAAGCTCAACGCCGCCTATGTCACCACCTTCGGCTTTCCCTTCATCATCGCGGTCAAGGGCAAGAGCAAGGACGAGATCCTGGCGGAGTTCGAGGCGCGCATCGGCAACAGCCGCGGCGCCGAATTCGACACCGCCTGCAAACAGGTCGAGCGCATCGCGCTGCTTCGGCTGAAAGACATGCTGCCGTTGTAATGTTTGTTGCTTTTGTTGACGCAATTCCCAACGAAAAACCGCTTCACACTTTTCCTGGAATTGCTCTGAGGGTGAGGACCCCATGGATATGATCAAGACGCCCGAGCGAACCTATTATGCGCCGCAGGGCGGCCATCCGGGACAGAACGAGCTGTTGACCGGCCGCGCCGTCTTCACCGAGGCCTATGCCATCATTCCCAAAGGGGTGATGCAGGACATCGTCACCAGCCCACTGCCGTTCTGGGACGATACCAGGGCCTGGATCATCGCAAGGCCGCTGTCGGGCTTCGCCGAGACGTTTTCGCAATACATCGTCGAGGTTCTGCCCGGCGGCGGCAGCGAACGCCCGGAGCTCGACGCCAGCGCCGAGGGCGTGCTGTTTGTCGTCGAGGGCGAGCTAACGGTTTCGCTTGCCGGCAAAAAGCATGTGCTTGCCGCTGGCGGTTTTGCCTTCCTGCCGCCGGCAAGCGGCTGGACGGTGCGCAACGAGAGCAAGGCCGCTGTCCGCTTCCACTGGGTGCGCAAGGCCTATGAGGCCGTCGACGGCCTCGACGCGCCGGAGGCCTTCTTCTCGAGCGACCAGGAGGTGGCGCCGACAGCGATGCCGGGCACCGAAGGTCGCTGGGCGACGACGCGCTTCGTCGACCCGGCCGACATGCGCCACGACATGCATGTAACCATCGTGACGCTGGAGCCTGGCGCGGTGATCCCCTTCGCCGAGACGCATGTCATGGAGCACGGGCTCTATGTGCTCGAAGGCAAAGCCGTCTACCGGCTCAACCAGGACTGGGTCGAGGTCGAGGCCGGCGATTTCATGTGGCTGCGCGCCTTCTGCCCGCAGGCCTGCTATGCCGGCGGCCCCGGCAAATTCCGCTATTTGCTCTACAAGGACGTCAACCGCCACGCCAGGCTTGGCGGCTATCTCGGGGGCCGCGCGCGGTGACCCGCATCGTCGCCCAGAAGCTGACCCGTGAGAGCTTCGCGCCTTTTGGCGACGTCATCGACATGGGCGGCGACAATCGCTATCCGATCAATGGCGGCAGGGCGATGCGCTACCACGATCTCGCCACCGTCGAGGCCACCGGGCCCAACGCGCGCGTGCTGATCTCGATGGTGCACGGCACGCCCTATGATCTGCCCTTGAAGCTCACCATGGTCGAGCGCCATCCGTTCGGCAGCCAGGCCTTTGTCCCGCTCTCTCCCCGGCCATTCCTGGTCGTCGTCTGCCACGACAGCAAGGACGGCCCCGGCGAGCCGCATGCTTTCGTCACGTTGCCCGGACAAGGCATCAACTATCGCCGCAACCTGTGGCACGGCGTTCTGACGCCGATCGGCGGGGCGCAGGATTTCCTCATTATCGACCGCGGCGGCGACGGCGCCAATCTGGAGGAATTTCATTTCTCGCACCCTTACGAAATCCACCTTCCCTGACCATTTGCGATTTTCATCATGACCGACATTTCACTGATCGACCGCCTGCTCGACGTTATCGAGCACGACATCGTGCCGAAGACGGCGCAAGGTGTTGCCCACGGCAACAAGCTGTTTGGCGCCGCGATCCTGCGCAAGGATGACCGCTCACTGGTGCTGGCCGAGACCAACAACGAGATGGAAAACCCGCTCTGGCACGGCGAAGTGCATTGCCTGAAGCGGTTTTATGAAATGCCGAAAGCGGAGCGGGTCGACACCAAGGACGCCATCTTCGTCGCCACCCACGAGCCGTGTTCGCTTTGCCTGTCGGCGATCACCTGGACCGGGTTCGACAATTTCTACTATCTCTTCAGCCACGAGGATTCGCGCGACAGCTTTGCCATCCCGCACGACCTGAAGATCCTCAAAGAGGTCTTCACCCTCGACCCCGGCGGCTACAATGCCGAGAACGCCTATTGGAAGAGCTTTTCCATCCGGCGGCTGGTGCGGGCTTTGCCCGAGGCCGAGCGCAAGCGGCTGGAGGCGCGCATCGGCAAGATTTCAGCGCGCTACGATGAACTCTCCGGGGAATACCAGGCCAGCAAGACCGACAACGACATTCCGCTGAACTGACGCGGATTGACCAGCCGATTTCGTCGGCTGGCTCACGACGCACCGCCGGCCGCTCCATCATGTGGCGACGCTTGGAGCGCCGCCATGAAAACTGTCACTGAATTTCCCCGCAAGGCGGCGGACGATCCGGTGCCGGCGATCCTCGAGCACCTGCCCTACCGCAAGCGCGACGGCACCATTTTTCGGGATCAGCTTACCCATCCTTATTTCGCCGGCCACGGCTACGCCTCGATCCGAGTCGACATGCGCGGCAATGGCGATTCCGAAGGGCTGATGGACGACGAATATTCCGAGCAGGAATTGCAGGACGCCTGCGACGTCATTGCCTGGGCGGCTTCGCAGCCCTGGTGCAACGGCAATGTCGGCATGATGGGCATCTCCTGGGGCGGCTTCAACTGCCTGCAGGTGGCGGCCAAA
>JAEKLU010000398.1 GCA_019509685.1 Mesorhizobium sp.
ACCAACCTCTATTACGTGCCCTGGGGCGATATCGCCGCGGCCTCGGCCGTCGTCACCGTGCCGCTGATCGTGCTGGTGCTGTTCTTCCAGCGCCACATCATCGAAGGCCTGACCCAAGGTGGCGTCAAGGAATGAGCGGTATCAAGGAAATGAAAGAATGACCGTGAAAGACCCCAAAGTCGGCTGCCTGACCTTCACTTGGGAAATGCTGGGCGCCCGCTTCACCGGTGGCCCTGACGATCTGCTGAAGGCGATCGCCGATGGCGGCTATGCCGGTATCGAGATCACCGACACGATGATCGGCCGCTATGCCGACCGGCCGTCCGAGTTCGCTGCCGCGCTGAAGTCATCCGGCCTGGCGCTGGTCTCCTTCGCCTTCGGCTCGAAGAGCGGTTTCACCTTGAAGGAGAACATCGGCGAGGACCTCGAAGCCGCGCGGCGCTGGATCGAGTTCGCCGCCGCCTTCCCGGGCGCACTGGTCTCGATGGGCTCGGCGACCGTCGTGTCTGACGGACCGCGCGACGACAAGTTCGCCGTCGCCGCCGAGGTCTACAACAAAGCGGGAGAACTTGGCCGCAGGGCCGGCGTCCAGGTCGCGGTGCATCCGAGCTCGCATCACAACACGCTGCTCTTCGACCGCGCCGACTATGACCGCATCTTCGGGCTGCTCGACGCCTCGCTGGTCGGCTGGGTGCCGGACACCGGTCATATCTTGCGTGGCCAGCAGGACATGGCCGATACGCTCACCACCTATCGCGACCGCATCCGCTATGTGCATATCAAGGATGTCGATGCGAGCGGCACCTGGACGATGCTCGGCAAGGGCATCTGCGACACGGCAAAGGTGATCGAGATCGCGCGCGCCGCACCCAACTTCAACGGCTGGCTGGTGCTGGAGGAGGAATCCGACACAGCGGCCGCCGACCCGGCCGGAGCGGTCAAGATCAACCGCCAGACCATGCGCGGCTACGGAGCCTGACGATGATCCGCAAAAAAGACCGTCGCCTGCGTGTCGGTGTTCTGGGCTGTGGCCCGATCGCGCAGTTCGCGCATCTGGAATCCTGCGCGAAAGCGGCCAATGCCGACCTCTACGCGATCTGCGATGCCGCGCCCGATCTCGTGGCGCGCATGGGTGCGACCTACGAGCCGCAGAAGATGTATGGCGACTATGACCAGATGCTGGCCGACCCCGCGCTCGAGGCGGTGATCGTCGCTACGTCCGATGCCTATCACGTGCCGAT
>JAEKLU010000015.1 GCA_019509685.1 Mesorhizobium sp.
GCAGTCTGACGATCCTTGTCGTCCCCGGAACGATGCGCGACGTCGGACTTGATCGCCGTCCACAGCGCCAACGCGCGGCCAGCCTCGTTGAAGGCCTTCATGGTCATCAGCGAACGGCGGATATCGGGGTGGACGATGATCGGATCGGCCTTCTTGTCCGGCGCCTTGGCACCCGACAGCGAGCGGCCCTGGAGCCGATCCTTGGCGTAGGAGACGGCGTTCTGGTAGGCGATCTCGGAGACCGAAAGGCCCTGCAAGCCGACGCCGAGGCGGGCCTCATTCATCATCGTGAACATGGCCTTGAGGCCGCCATTCAACTCGCCGAGCAGCGTGCCCTCGGCCTCGTCATAATTCATGACGCAGGTCGAGTTGCCGTGGATGCCCATCTTCTCCTCGATGGAGCCGCAGGAGAGCGTGTTGCGCTCGCCCGGATTGCCGGCGGCATCGAGCTTGAACTTCGGCACGATGAACAGGGAAATGCCCTTGACGCCTTCCGGCGCGCCCTCGGCGCGGGCCAGCACCAGATGGACGATGTTGTCCGACATGTCGTGCTCGCCGGCGGAGATGAAGATCTTCTGGCCCGAAATCCTGTAGGTACCGTCGCCATTGGGCACGGCCTTGCTGCGCAGGAGACCGAGGTCCGTGCCGCAGTGCGGCTCGGTCAGGTTCATGGTGCCGGTCCAGCTGCCCTCGATCAGCCGGGGCAGCCAGGTGGTCTTCTGCTCGTCCGTGCCGTGGGTGACGATGGCCGCGATCGCGCCTTGGGTCAGGCCGGGATACATCATCAACGCCATGTTGGCGGAGATCATATATTCGGAAACCGCGGTGTGGACCGCGTAAGGCAAGCCCTGGCCGCCGAATTCGGCGGGCGCCGCCAGCCCCATCCAGCCACCCTCGCGGTACTGGTCGTAGGCGTCCTTGAAACCCTTGGGCGTGGTGACCGAGCCGTCGTCGTGGCGCACGCAGCCTTCCAAGTCGCCGACGCGGTTCAGCGGATGCATGACGTTCTCGGCGAGTTTTGCGCCTTCGGCGAGGATCGCCTCGAGCACGTCCGGCGTGGCGTCCGAGAAGCCCGGAAGATTGGAATAGCGCTGGTAGCCCAGCACATCGTTGAGGACGAAAAGCGTGTCCTGAACCGGCGCCCTGTAGATCGTCATGCCTTCCTCCACCCTTGCGGTCCTGGCCAGCCGGCAAGTTTCGCGTCCACGTTGCGGACGAGAGGCCAGACCAATGTCGATGCTCCGATAACAAATATTGACGTTTGCGTAAACGTCAACAAGGTCGCAGTCAGAAAAAATTTGGCGATGGGCGCGATAGTCGCAACAAAAAAGCCGCACGGCTGCAGCCGCGCGGCTCTTGATTTCTGGTATCAAGCGCAGTTGACGTCGGCCGCGATCAGCCGGCTACGCTTGCCTGCGACGGCGCGGCGCGCTCGGTGAGCATCTGGCGCACCGCCGTCATCGAGCCGGAGAGCTCGTTGATGGCGTCGTCGATCAGCGCGCGCTGCTTCTGCAGGCGGGCGAGCTGCTTTTCCGACTTGTCGAGCGCCAGCCGCAATTGCTTGGTGTTGGAGCCACTCGGATCATAGAGATCCATCATCTGCTTGACGTCGCGCAGCGAGAAGCCGACCTTGCGGCCAAGCAGGATCAGCTTCAGCCGGGCCTTGTCGCGGCGCGTGTAGAGACGGGTCGAACCGTCGCGCTGCGGATTGAGCAAGCCCTTGTCCTCATAGAACCGAAGCGTGCGAAGGGTCACACCGTATTTCTTGGCCATCTCGCCGATACGGGCGAGGTCTTCGCCGGTCTCGAGCGGTACG
Source organism: Mesorhizobium sp. (assembly GCA_019509685.1). The sequence goes on from JAEKLU010000015.1 coordinate 1,817, forward strand.
TTATTGGTATTGGCCACGGCCTCGCCGGGCGAAACAAGTTTCATGGTCACTAGCTTTCCCCTGATGGCGTCGCGGTCGCGGACCAAGCGTCGCCGGAATGGAAGCGGGGGCGTGCTTCCAATCGTGGTTGCAACAAGTCAATCGCAAGAGGCACGCTTTGCACCTTTTACGTTTACGTCAATCCTATATCGAGAGCCGCAGGGTGACGCAAGGGCGTTGTCGAAACGAACCTTTATGCCGCACCAAGGACAGGCGGCTTACGATTATGCGCGACTTCTTAAGCTTGGTTAACGCCTTGTTTACCACGTTAGGCGAATTGTGCGCATGTCGGTCACCCGTGGTTATCCTGTAGCGAATTTTTTCACGGTTTTTCGAAGCGCGGGTGAGAACCCGGGAAGCTCGTCTTCCTCCGCGGCAAAACCGCTCGGTCCGCTTCGTTCCCGGCAAGATACTGGGAAACCGGCCACTGGCCGGCCATTCTGAATACGGGCGCATCGATGAACAGCAAGCGGTCCTATCTCGATACACTCAACGCCGGCAGGCAGCGTCGGCCGCACACCTCGCTCGAAGACTTGAACCGCTCGCTCGAGACGCTGGAACAGCGCCTGGACCGCACGCGCGCCGAGATGCCCGAGCAGCGCCCCGATCCGCGCCGGCCAGCCGTCGAGCCGCGCTATGCCAGCGCCCAGCCTTATGGCCAGCCGCGCTGGTATGAGGACCCCTACGCCGCGCAACGGCCTCCGGAACGCGGACCGCAAAACCCCGCACCGCAGGCACCGAATGCGCCAAATCGCGCGCCGCAGAACCCGGCTCCCGCGGCTTCCGCCTTCGGCCAGAACTATCAGGCGATCGCTCGCGACATCGACCGTGTACGCGGCCAGGAAGACAGCGTCGCCATGGTCGGCAAGATCGCCGTCGAATTGCGCGGACTGCGCGAGGAGCTGCGCCACCAGATGACCGCCGGCCTGCAGCGCGAATTCGAAACGCTGCGCCAGGACATCGACCGTGCCATGCAGGTGAACAGCCATCCGAATGGCCTGCCGGACAAGAGCAGCGCCGAGCTCGGCCTCGAATTCGAGCGCCTTTCGGGCGCCATCCAGACGCTTGCCGAAAAGAGCGATGACCGCAGCGTCAATCTGCTGCGGCTTGAGCTGGAACAGGTCAAGGCGGCCCTCGACACGCTGGCGCGCGAAGAAAGCGTGCAGAAGGTCGACCGCCGCTGGGATGATTTCGACCGCCGCTGGAGCGCTTTTGAAGATCGCGTCGACGCCGACCAGCGCAGCCGGGCCGACGGGCCGAACCTGTCGGCGCTGACCGACCGGCTCGAGCAGATCGGCAGCGCCGTCAACAATCTGCCGGAATCGCTGTCGGTGCGCTCGCTGGAAGAAAAAGTGCGCATGCTTGCCGGCGCGGTCGACCGTTTCGCCAGCCAGCAGACGACGCGCGGCGGCGAGACGCTGGCCATGATCGACGAGCGGCTGGACGAGATTTCGCGCGCCATCGTCGCCTCGACGGTGGCGGCACAGGCCAATGCCTTCGATCCGGAAACGTTCGGCCGGATCGAAAAACGCATCGCCTCGTTGGCGCAGCAGATCGAGGAGGTCGCGCAATCGCGACCGGGCGCTGAGGTCATCGACCGCCTCAACCTTCTCTCCAGCCGGGTAGACCAACTCGCCGACCGTGGCGATCTGCCGGAACAGGCCATGGAGCGCCTCGGCAAGCAGATCGCCCTGATCACCGACAAGATGGACCGGGCGCCGGCCATGCCGGACGCCGACCACATCTTCCAGGGCCTGGAGCAGCGCTTCGACGCGCTGTCGATGCTGTTCGAGCGCCGCCAGGGCGATGCGATCGAACAGGGCAACATCTTGTTTCGCGATCTCGAGCGGCGGCTGGACGAAGTTGCCGACAGGCTCGACCAGCGCATGCGGCAGGACGACAGCGCCGGCATCATGGAAGCGATCGACGCCCGCTTCACGGCGCTCGCCAAGCGCATCGAGACGCGCGCACCCGATCCCGCCAACGACATGGCGATCCGTGGCCTGGAAACCCGGCTCGATGACATTTCCAGCCGGCTTGAGTCCTCGGCACAGCAGGTCGCCGGTATCGATCCGGCGCTGATCCGCAGCCTGGAAGCACAGGTGGCGGGACTGTCGGCGCACCTTTCCAGGCCGGGCGTGCCGCTGCCCGAGTTCGAGGACATCAGCCCGCGCCTCAACGAGATCGAGAGGTCGCTGGCCGGCACGCACGATTCCATCCTCAGCGTGGCGCGCGAAGCGGCCGAAAGCGCCGTCCGGTCAATCGCCGAGTCGAGCTCCAGCACGGCCGCGACCAACGCGACCGCCGTCGCCGGCCTCGCCCAGGATTTGAAGACGCTCGAGGCGCTCACCCGCCGCTCGGACGAGCGCAACTCACGGACATTCGAGGCGATCCACGACACGCTGCTCAAGATCGTCGACCGGCTCGGGTCGCTGGAGACGACGGAGCCGAGCGAAGCTGTCAGCGAACTGGTCGACCCAGCCGGCATGCGCGGTGGCCGTGGCGGCAAGATCGCGGTGCAGGACGCGCCTTCCATGGACATCGACCAGCCGCTGCCGCTGAGTGGCGACATGGCCGATCTCGAGGGCCGCGCCGCCGCTATCCTGCGCAATGACCCAGGTCCGCAGCGCACGCCCGCCGAGGCAGCCGCGGCGGCTGCCATGGCCGCGCTCGGACCGGATGCGATCGCCGATAAGAGCGACAAGCCCGGCGGCAAGAAGTCGATGTTCAGCGGACTGGCGCGCGCCTTCAAAGGCAAGAAAGACGCCGAGACCTT
>JAEKLU010000399.1 GCA_019509685.1 Mesorhizobium sp.
GGCCGCAAGTTCGGAATGACCGACTTCATCGACGCCCGGAACAAGGATCGCGCGACGATCATCGAAGAGGTGCTCACGCTCACCGATGGCGGCGCGGACTACACCTTCGACGCGACAGGCAACACCGAAGTGATGCGCACCGCGCTCGAATGCTGCCACCGCGGCTGGGGCACGAGCGTCATCATCGGAGTCGCCGAGGCCGGAAAGGAAATCTCCACCCGTCCGTTCCAGCTGGTCACCGGGCGCAACTGGCGCGGCACGGCGTTCGGCGGCGCCAAGGGCCGCACGGACGTGCCGAAGATCGTCGACTGGTACATGGACGGCAAGATCGCGATCGACCCGATGATCACCCACACGCTGAAGCTCGAGGACATCAACAAGGGCTTCGACCTCATGCATGAGGGCAAGTCGATCAGAAGTGTCGTGGTTTACTGAAGCAAGAACCACATGCCCCGGCCAACCGGCCGGCGACTTTTGTGGTTTACAACTGGGAGGAGAAAAGAATGCCTGAGAAACTGCATCCGAAGATCGATAACGGGCTGCCCAGGGAAAGCGCTTCCTTTGCCGGCGGCACGCTGGTCTGCGCCTGCACCAGCAACCCGGTGAAGGTGAAGGTCAAGGGGCAGATCGCCCACAACCATGCCTGCGGCTGCACCAAATGCTGGAAGCCGGACGGCGCGATCTTCTCGGTGGTTGCGGTCGCCGGCACAAGCGATGTCACCGTCACCGAGAACGGCGACAAGCTGAAGGTGGTCGATCCGGCAGCGCTGATCCAGCGCCATGCCTGCACCGGCTGCGGCGTCCACATGTACGGCCCGGTCGAGCGCGACCATGCCTTCAAGGGCCTGTCCTTCATCCACCCCGAGCGTTTCGAGGAGGACGGCTGGTCGCCGCCGGGCTTCGCCGCGTTTGTCTCCTCGATCATCGAATCCGGCGTCGACCCGAGCCGCATGGCCGGCATTCGCGGCCAGTTGAAGTCGATCGGGCTCGAACCCTATGACTGCCTCAACCCCGGCCTGATGGACTATATCGCCACCTGGACCGCGAAGAAGACGGGAGCCCTGGCGGCCTGACAATCGCGAATTTCATGCAAGGGGCCGGCCAGCACCGGCCCTTTTTGCACATTTGGAGAGACGATTGCCCTTACCCACCATCTATGTCGACGCCGACGCCTGCCCGGTCAAGGCCGAGGTCGAGAAGGTCGCGGAGCGCCATGGCGTCGTCGTCACCCATGTCT
>JAEKLU010000401.1 GCA_019509685.1 Mesorhizobium sp.
GAGCATCTGTTCATCCTCGGCCTCGGCCGTCCGCCGGAAGCGCGCTACCGGCACGCCGACGGCGTGACGCCGCGGCTGCAACGCGTGCTCGACGCCTTGTCGCCGAGCCCGACGCTGATCAAGACCGCGACCTGGGATGTGGTGGCGTGGAACGACGCGGCGGCGGCATTGCTGACCGATTATGCCAAGCTTCCACCGGATCAGCGCAACATTCTGCGGATGATGTTTTCCGACGCGCGGGTGCAAGCGGCGCAAGAGGATTGGCTGAGCGTCGCGCGGTTCGTGGTGGCATCGTTCCGTGCGGAGGCCACCCGAGCCGGCGCGCGCGCGGAGATCGCGCAGCTGGTCGACGAGCTGTCGCAGACCAGCCCCCAATTCGCAGCCTTGTGGAAAGCCAATGACGTCGTCGGCCATGCCGAGGGCGTGAAGCGCATCCGTCACCCCGAGATCGGGCTGATCGAACTGGAATTCTCGATCTTCGCGGTGGACGGGCGCCCGGACCTGGGAATGATCGTCTACAATCCCGTCTCGCCCGACGGCGCGGACCGCATCCGGTCGCTCAGGGCAGCGCGCTCAGGGTGACGCGGGCTGGGCGTCACAGCCCGGCATAGACCCGGTCGCGAAAGTCCTTCACCCGCTTGTTCAGATCGATGATCCCGGCAACCGGCGCGCCCGACGCCTCGACCAATCGCTCGGCCAGGCACCCCGCTTCCGACTTCAGCTTCTCGCCTTTTGGCGTCGTCTCGATCAGCACTTCGCGCTCGTTCTTCGGGTTGCGCGTCCGCGTCACCAGCCCGGCAGCCTCCAGCCGCTTGAGCAAGGGAGTCAGGGTGCTCGATTCGAGCGCGAGCTTGTCGGCCAATCCGCCGACATTCTGCCGCCCGTCATGCCATAACAGATTGAGCACGAGAAATTGCGGATAGGTGATCCCCATCTGGTCGAGCAGCGGCTTGTAGGCGCGCTGCACCGCCATGCTCGCCGAGTAGAGCGCGTAGCAGAGCTGGTCGTCGAGTTTTATCACATCCATCGGTCGGGTCCGCGGTTAAAATCTGGAGAAAACGTATATCGCGATAAGTTTTGCCTTGACAAGATAGCGGTCCGATCTATTTGAGCATTCGCGATAACAGTTATCGCAATATATATAAGGATCAGGACATGGACATTCTCTATCGCACCAGCGCCACGGTAACCGGCGGCCGCACCGGCCATGGCCGCAGCGAAGACGGCCTGCT
>JAEKLU010000016.1 GCA_019509685.1 Mesorhizobium sp.
GATCTGCCGCTGGGCGCATGCGGCGATCGACGCCGTGCGCGGGCTCTGCCTGGCGCATAATCTTGGCCCGTCCGACATCGCGCATGTCCAGGTCAACAGCTTCCACTATGCGGCCACACTCTTCGACGGCATGCCGGACACGACCTCGAAGGCGCAGTACAGCCTGCGCTTCGCTGTCGCCACCTTCATCACCCATGGCCGCATCGGTCTGGAGCATATTTCCGGCGGCGGGCTGGAGGACGCGGCCGTCGCCGACATGCTCACCCGCATCGCGGTGACCGAAACCGAGCGCCACAGCGCCCGCTTCCCGGCCGGCCGCTGGGCCGATGTCGTCATAACCACCAGCGACGGGCGCGTGCTGGCGTCAGGGGACGTGCATGCGCGCGGAGGGCCCGAAGCGCCGATGACGCTGCAGGATGTCGAGGCCAAATACATGGAGTTCGCGGCACCGGTGCTCGGAGCCCATCGCGCGACGGCGATCCGCGACGCAGTGCTGTCGCTCAATGATCGCGATAGCCGCCTCTCCGATCTATCGGCGCTGCTTTACGATCCTCCCGGGACTCACGGCTGAGCACGCAATGCCACCCACGCGGTGCCAAGCCGCCGCGCAGACCAGCATCATGCAAAGGACCATCATGACCCGCCCGCAAGGAACCATCGCCCCGATCCTGACGCCCTTCGAAGACGATGGCCGCATCGCGCGCGATCTCTGGGTGTCCCATGCCAAATGGGTGCTGGACCAGGGCGCGCATTTCCTCTCGCCCTTCGGCACCACGGGTGAAGCGCTTTCGCTATCGCTGCGTGAGCGCATACAGGCGCTGGAATGGCTCGTCGATGCAGGCATTTCTCCCGCCCGCATGATGCCGGGCACTGGCGTCACAGCGCTACCCGAAACGGTCGAGCTGTCAAAGCACGCCGTCGGCCTCGGCTGCGCCGGCGTAATGGTGCTGCCATCCTTCTTCTACACCGGCGCCGGCGACAACGGCCAGGCGCGCTACTACAGCGAGTTGATCGAGCGGGTGGCCGACCCGGCATTGAAGATGATCCTCTACCACATCCCACAGAACTCCGGCGTGCCGGTCAGTCCCGCGCTCACGGCGAGGCTGAGCAAAGCGTTTCCGGACACCGTCGTCGCCTACAAGGACAGCGCCGGCGACTGGAACAACACCGCCGCCGTTATTGCCGCAGCGCCCGATGTCGCGGTCTTCCCGAGTTCGGAGGCACAGCTCACCAAGGGTCTCGCCAGCGGGGCCGCCGGCTGCATCTCTGCCACGGTCAATCTGAACGCCGCCGCCATCCGCCGCCTCTATGACGCGGCCCGCAAGGGCGAGGATGTCACCGAAGCCGATGCCGCCATCAAGGCGTTCCGCAAAGTGATCCAGGACGCCGGACTGATCCCGGCGATGAAGGCCGTGCTCGCGGTCAAGTCCGGTGACCGGCGCTGGCTGAACCTGCGCGCACCGCATGAGAATGCAACGTTGGAAAGCGGGCAGGCACTGCTCGACGCGCTCGGCGGCGCCGCCGACCATATCGGCCGCAACTGAGGCCCTGATGTCGGCGCGCCCAACAGTGATCCTGCACACCGACAAACCTGCCGGCGCGCTGGCTGTGCTGGCGGAGACGCATCCTGACCTCGCGGTTCATTCCTGCGAGACCTATGCCGGTCTTCCCGCCCTGATCGAGCGGACAGGCGCGGAGGTGGTCTATACCGTGCGCTTCGACGGCACGCCGCGTTATCCACGCCAGGCCCTGGTCGAGAGCGCTACGGTGAAATGGGTGTCGATCGGCGGCTCCGGCACGGACCATCTCGGCCGCTGGGATCCGGCGCGCGTCACAGTCACGAATTCCGCCGGCGTCGCGGCCGGCATGCTGGCGGAATACGCGCTCGGCGCCATGCTCTCCTTCTCGCTCGACCTGCGTGGCTTCGAGCGCCGGCAGCAGGCGCGCCAATGGGGCGGCGGCCGTGTCGAGCCGATCGAAGGCAAGACCGTGTTGATCGTCGGCCTCGGCAAGACCGGCGAAGCCGTCGCCAAACGTGCGCAAGCCATGGGCATGCGCACGCTGGGCATTCGCGCGCGGCCAAAGCCGACGCCCTGCCTCGACGAAGTGCACGGCGTTGACGCGCTGCTGACGCTGATTGCCCGCGCCGATTTCATTGTCTGTTGCGTGCCTCTGCTTCCGACGACGCGCGGCCTGCTCGGCGGAGCGGCCTTTGCCGCGATGAAGCCATCCGCCGTTCTCATCGACATTTCGCGCGGTGGTGTAGTCGAGGAGAAAGCCCTTCTGGCGGCGCTCGACAATGGACGGATCAAGGGTGCGGCGCTCGATGTCTTCACGACCGAGCCGCTTCCGCCCGAGCATCCGCTGTGGGGCTACGACAATGTCGCCATCACGCCGCACTGCGCGGCGGTCTATGACGGCTGGGACATCAAGTCGGTGCGCATGTTCGCCGACAATCTGAAGCGTTATCGCAACGGCGAGCCGCTCGAGAACGTGGTCAATCCGGAACGCGGGTACTAGGAGCAATTCCAGGAAAAGTGCGCGGCGGTTTTCCGTCCGGAATTGCGAAAAAGATTCGAAGGGGAACAAGTCTGATGTCACAAGACAGGCGGGGCGGCGGACGCCGAGCGAAGCTCGGACGCGGTGGTGGCGGCATCGCACAACTGCCGTGGCAGAGTGTCAAGAACCCCTACCCGCCCATGCAGCTTCTCGACGAAGAGCGGATGCAGCAGTTGCACGACACGTCGATGCGTATCCTGTCGGAACTCGGCATTCGCGTCATGAGCGAAAAGGTGATGGATCTGTTTGCCGCCGCCGGCGCCATCGTCGACCGCGAAAGCAACACCATCCGCGTCGACGAGAGCATCGTTACCGAGGCTCTCCGTCAGGTGCCCTCGTCCTTCACGCTGACCAGCCGCAATCCGGAAAAGCAGGTCCATTTCGGCGGCAATTCGTTGGTCTTCGGACTGGTCGCCGGTCCGCCCAATGTCCATGACCGCATCAATGGCCGGCGCCAGGGCAATCTGCCGGACTACCAGAATTTCATCCGGCTAGCGCACCACTTCAACGCCATCCACATCATCGGCAACCAGGTGGTGGCGCCGATGGAGCTGCCTGCCAATGCGCGCCATCTCGACACCTATCATGCCAACCTGACGCTCAGCGATCTCTCCTTCCACTGCACGGCGATCGGCCGCGCCAGGGCCATGGACGGCATCAACATGATGGCGATTGCGCGCGGAATATCGGTCGAGGAGATGCGCGCCTCGCCGGGCGTGACGACGATTATCTCGATAAACTCGCCGCGCCTGTTCGACGATGCGATGGCGGAAGGCCTGATCGCCATGGCCGAGCATGGCCAGCCGGTGACGGTCACGCCCTTCACGCTGATGGGCGCGATGACGCCGGTGACGCTTGCCGCCGCCCTTTGCCAGCAGAACGCCGAAGCGCTGTTCGGCGTGGTGCTGACGCAGCTCGTCAATCCCGGCACGCCGGTGATGTACGGCGCCTTCACCTCCAATGTCGACATGAAGTCGGGCGCGCCGGCCTTCGGCACACCGGAGAACGCCAAGGCCAACATCATCGCCGGCCAGTTGGCGCGGCGCTACAATCTGCCCTACCGCACCTCCAACGCGAACGCCTCCAACGTCGTCGACCTGCAAGCCGCCTACGAAACCGAGATGGCGACATGGGGCGCGGTGCTTGGCGGCGCCAATTTGATCTACCACGCGGCGGGCTGGCTGGAGGGCGGGTTGACGGCGTCCTACGAAAAGCTCGTGCTCGACGTCGAAATCCTGCAGAACATGATGGAGTTCCTGCGGCCGCTGCCGTTCCAGGAGGACGACCTCGGCTTCGAGGCGATCAAGTCGGTGCCGGCCGGCGGCCATTTCTTCGGCGCCGAGCACACCATGTCGCGCTACACCACCGCCTTCTACCAGCCGATGCTGTCCAACTGGCAGAACCACGGCGCCTGGGAGGAAGCTGGCGGCAAGGATGCGCTGGAGCGGGCGACCGAGCTCTGGCAGCAGGCGCTGCATGATTACGAAGAACCGGTGATGGACCCCGCGATCCGCGAGGAGCTCGACGCCTATGTCGCGCGCCGTCGCGAGGAGATCGCGGCCAATCCGGAAGCTTAGGAAACTGGTCTAATGCCTTATGATCTCGTCATTCGTCACGCGACGGTGATTTCCGGCGATGGCTCGAAACCGTTCGAAGCCGACATCGCCGTCACCGGCGACAGGATCGTGGCGATCGGCCGATTGGACGATGCGAAAGGCTCCGAGGAGATCGACGCCCGGGATAAGGTGGTCGCGCCCGGCTTCATTGACGTGCACACACATGACGATGGCGCGTTGCTGGCGCCGCGCGGCATGGACCCGAAGATCAGCCAGGGCGTGACGACGGTGATCGCCGGCAATTGCGGTGTCAGCCTGGCGCCGCTGCTTCTCGACAGGACACCGCCGCCGCCCTTCACGCTGGTCGGCGGCCGCGAGAATTTCCGCTTCGACCGCTTTGCCGATTATGTCGCCGAATTGAAGCGGCGCGGCATCGCCACCAATGCGGCCCTGCTGGTCGGCCACACCACGCTGCGCCGACGCGGAAACGGCGGCGATGCAGGAAGCCGTCGCCGAGGCCATGGCCGAGGGCGCGTTCGGCCTCAGCACCGGCCTCGATTATCCGCCGGCGGTGAAATCCTCGACAAAGGAGGTCAAGGCGCTGGCTGCGACCGCCGCACAAAATGGCGGTCCCTATGTCACCCATACCCGCAATTATTTCGAGGCGATGGACGAGGCGATCGAGGAAGCGATCGATATTGCCGATCATGCCTGCGGAAAGCTGTTCATCTCGCACCACCAGTGCACCGGCCGCGCCAATTTCGGCAAAAGCCTGCCGTCGCTGGAACGGATCGACCGGGCGCGCGAAACAATGGACATCGGCATGGATGTCTATCCCTATGCTGCAAGCTCGACCGTGCTGCGGCTGGAGCGCTGCGATACGGGTCTGAAAATCCTCGTCACCTGGTCTGATCCGCATCCGGAGATGGCCAGGCGCGAAATCGCCGACATCGCGCGCGAATGGAACTGCACCGAGCGCGAAGCCGGCGAGCGCCTGCTGCCGGCGGGCGCCGTCTATTTCCAGCTCGACGAGGACGACGTCCGCAACATCATCGCCCATCCGCGCACCATGATCGGCTCGGACGGCCTGCCGCATGACATCCATCCGCACCCGCGTTTGTGGGGCACCTTTCCGCGCGTGCTCGGGCACTACGCGCGTGACGTCGGGCTGTTCAAGCTCGAGGAAGCGGTATTCCGGATGACCGGCTTGCCCGCGAAGGAATTCGGCATCGCGCAACGCGGGCTGCTGGCCGAAGGCAATTTCGCCGACATCGTCGTCTTCGATCCGGCGACGATCATCGACACCGCAACTTTCGAGGAGCCGCGCCGGCCCGCCGCCGGCATCGAGCATG
>JAEKLU010000017.1 GCA_019509685.1 Mesorhizobium sp.
GTCCCAGCCATTCGGTTGTGGAGAAGGGGTATTTGCTCCAGTCTTTCCAGAAGGTCGCGGCCGGCAGCACGGTGCGCTTCATCTTCAGGCCGGCCTCGCGCATCTGCGCGGCGATCGCATCGCCGGTGCTCTTTTGCCATTCGACGTCGACCGAGATCAACTCGAATTCGTGGTCCGCCTTGCCGGTCTCGGCGAGTAATTTCTTGGCCTGTTCCGTGTCGCGCTTGGCCGGGCCGATATCGGCAAATTCCGGGTGCATCGGGCTGACATGGTGATTGTCGGCAGGCTTGCCGCGGCCGCCGAGGCCGAGCGCCAGCACGGCCGAATTGTCGACCGCAAGCTGGGCGGCGCGGCACACCTTGACGTCGTCATAGGGCGCGTTGCCGACATTGAAGCGGGCAACGATGGTCGAGCCGGTGGCGATCTCGGAATTCTGCAAACCCATCTTATCGGTCTGCGAGACGGCGTCCGAAGCGGTCTCGTGGTCGGTGTCGATCTCGCCGGATTCGAAGGCCGACAGCATGGCGTTTGGGTCGGAGCCGTAATCGACCCATTTGATGCCGTCGAGATGGAACTCGCCCTTCCACCACGGCTTGTCCTTGCGCTTCACCTCCGCGCCGGTCTCGGCGTCCCAACTGACCAGCTCGCAAGGGCCGGTGGTGATGGCGAGCGCCTTCCTCGGGTCGGCGTCGCCGTCATAGGAACGGTGCATGATCAGCGCCGGATAATCGGCCATGCCGGCGATCAGCGAGATGTCGGGCTTGGGCAGGTTGATCTTGATGGTGTGATCGTCGACTTTCTGGATGCCGCCGTCGACCGCTTTCTTGGTGTCGGCATTGACCAGCGCGCCCATGCGCGCGGCGACCGAATTGCCGGCGACGGAGGCGTCGCACCAGCGGTTGAGGTTGTGGATCACGTCGTCGGCGTTGAAGGCGTCGCCATTCGACCACGTGATGCCCTTGCGGACATGGAGCGTGACGGTTTTTGCATCGTCGCTGGTTTCCCAGCTTTCGAGCAGCCACGGCTCGAAGGAAAAGTCGGTGTTCCAGCGCACCAGATATTCGTTGCAGTGGCGCGCCACATTCGACATCTCGACGCCGTCGAAGGTGCGTGGATCCTTGAAACCCTTGACGTTCATGGCGACGCGCAGCGTGCCGCCCTTTTTCGGCTCTTCGGCGCGTGCAGGTGAGGGCGCCAGCCCGCCCAGCGCCAGCGCGCCGGCGGCACTGACGCCGAAGCCGGCCATCAGGGCCAGATATTCGCGCCGGCTGATCGCGCCGTTCTTGAAATCGTCGGCGATCGGCCTGGCGCGCGGGTGCAGTTTTCTGTCGGTCAGCATGAATTTCATCGTCGTTCCCTTTTTTGTTGGCGCCGGTCGCTCAAGGCCTGCCGGCGCAATGCGCCAGGCCTGCGACAGGCACGAAGGACAACGAACGCCCCGGCCGCCGTCAGGCGCGGGGGCGGATACGACCGCCGAGGCGCCGTTGCCTGCGGACGGATGATAGGTCCGCTTTCCGCGGCGAAATGTTTGGATTTCCGCAATTCTTATGCTCTGTTCCGCAGGGGTCCAGCCAATCTCCGCCCTCGTGGGGGTTGAGGAGCGGTCCGCGTAGCGGACGGGAAGCCAATTGCTTGGCTTTCCGAGCGATGAAAGCCCGGCAGGGCAGAGGGGGGCGCTGGCCCGCCGGCGTCTCAGCTGATTTGGAACTGCCTTCGCAGGTATTCTGATTGTCAGGAAGCCGAAGGGTCGCGATCCTTCGCGCCCCCCTCTGACCTGCCGGCCATCTCCCCCACAACGGGGGAGATCAGCGCGCCGCCGCCGGCGCCAAGCCTGCCGATATCCGCAATTACCCCCGCAAACGCCTCCGCCGCGCGGCGCACTGTCATGCGGGCGCGCAGAAAGCTGTGCACCAGCCTTGGCTCCTCGCGCCACACGGCGCGGCCGCCGGCAGCCATGATGCGGTCGCTATAGGCTTCGCCGTCTGACGATAGCGGATCGCATTCGGCGGTGACGATCACTGTCGGCGGCAGACCGGAGAAATCGCGGTCCTTGAGCGGCGAGAAGGTGGGGTCGTCTAGCCGCTGTCCGGGCACTGAACGGATGCGGCGATAGAAGTCGATATCGGCAAGTGTCAGCAGCGGCGCCTCGGCGTGCTCGACATAGGAGCGGCCGGTCTCGTCGCCGCCGAGGCCGGGATAGATCAGCATCTGGCCGACCGCATGGCGAGGATGATGCCGTGTCGCCTGCGCCACCGCGGCAGCGAGGTTGCCGCCGGCGCTTTCGCCGCACAGCACGATCGGCAGGTTCGTGGCCGCCGCCGCGCTTTCGAAGATCGCAAGCGCATCCTCGAATGCAGCCGGATGCAAATGTTCAGGCGCCAGCCGATAGTCGCCGGATATGACGTCGAAGCCGGCGCCGGCGCAGATTTCGGCGCAGATGTCGTCGTGGCTGTCGAGGTCGCCGAGCACGAAGCCGCCGCCGTGGTAATAGACGACCAGCGCGCGCGCCACCATACCCGCCATGCGGTAGCGGCGCACCGGAATGGCGCGGCCTTGCGCGGCGACTATGCCGTCGCTGGCGGTGATGCCTTTCGGATGGTGCAGATGGAAGGCCCGGCACATCGCGTTGTAGACGGCCCTTTGTTCGGCAATCGGCAACTCGCCGATTTCGGGCGGATAAAGGCTGTTGACCCGGTCGATATAGTCCCACAGCGCCGGGTCGAGCCGGCTGGCGTATTTGCCGCGTCCGGCTGTCTTGAACTTGTGGACCGTGCCCATAAATCCGCCCTCGGTCAGAGCTCGTCGTAGAGCCGCTCTGCGTTGTCGAAGGTGAAGCGTAGCGGCACCGAGCCCTCGACCTGCCACGCATTGACGGTGTCGCCCGCCATCAGCCGGCAGGCGTCGAGCGTGTTGGTGACGGCGCCGCCATAAAGCCGGTTGGCAAGGTTGAGGATGCCGGTCTGATGCATGGCCGCGCTGCCGCTGCCGCAGGCGTCTTTCACCAGAAGCACGCGAAACCCTTGCGCTACCGCATCCTTCACCGTGGCGTCGATGCAGGCCTCGGTCCACACGCCGGCGATCACCAGCCATTCGATGCCCGAGGATTTCAGCTTTTCAGCAAAGTCGTTTCTGCCGAAGGCGCTCGCTTCCTGCTTGACCATCATCGCTTCGCCGTCCTTCGGGCCGACCTCATGGCAGATCGCGGTCAGCGGATCGTCCTTGTCGGAGAAGGCCGACTTGCCGGTGTCGTCCAACGGATGAAAGGGCCGCGCCTCGGCAAGGTCGACGATATAGGCCCAGTGATGGAGCGGCACGAAGTTGCGCCGCGCCGCCTCCTGCAGGCGCTGGACGTTGGCGAGGATGTCGCCGAAGCCTTCGACCAGATAGCGCCTGTCCTGGCGATGCTCCTCCTGGAGATCGATGAACACCGCGGCCACCGTGCCGCGCCGGATGGAGATAGGGGCTTTCATGCGGATCTGCTGTCGGTGCGTCGAGCGCTACTTGTCAAGAAACTCATCCTCATAAGGAAAACGCGATAGCAGTTCGGTGCCGGTCTCGGTGATCAGGATCTCGTCCTCCAGCTTGACGCCCTCGCGGCCGCCCTTCTCGCCGATATAGCTTTCGACGCTGACCACCATGCCGGGCACGATAATGCCATCGCGGCCGTAGGTTTCGTAGTCCATCGCGTGGGCGATAAACGGCGTCTCGCCATGCATGCCGACGCCGTGCATGACCGAGGTGTAGCGCTGGTCGACAAAGCGGTCCGGGATTTTCCAGGCCTTCTCGGCGATCTCGCGGAAAGCCATGCCGGGTTTCACGATCGAAATGTTGTGCTGCACCTGGTCATGCGCCATGCGGTAGAGCGACTTCTGGTACGGCGTCGGCCGGCCCGGACCGCAGCGGAAGGTGCGCGAGAAGTCGGAATAATAGCCGTAGCAGCCGATCGTGTCGGTATCGAGCGCCAGCAATTCACCTGGCCTGATCTTGCGGCCGCTGGCTTCGTTGAACCAGGGGTTGGTGCGCTGCCCGGAGGTGAGCAGACGTGTCTCGATGAATTCGCCGCCCTGGCGGATCACTTCGCCATACATGATGGCGAACAGCTCGTTCTCGGAAACGCCGAGCTTGATCGCTTCGCGCACCGCGGCCACCGCGGCTTCGGCGCCCGCCATCGAGGCCAGCAGGCATTTCACCTCTTCCGGCGTCTTCACCGCGCGCACAGCAAGAATCTCGCCCTGGCAGTCCTTCACGTCGCAACCGCGCTTTTCCAACGCCAGTGCCTGCAGATGGCTGCAGCGGTCGAGACCGAGCTTCATCGAGCCGCCGCCATGCTTCTTCAACAGTTCGGTGATCTCGTCGGCGAAGGGGCCGGCGGTCTCGTCGTCACGGCCGGAGACGGATGACCAGACCAGCTTCGAAGGGCGCGCCTCGTCGATCGTGTCGAGCACCATCGAGACATGGTAGCTTTGCGGATATTCGAACAGCACGACCGGCCCTTCGGTGGGCACGAAGAAATACCGCGTCGAGTTGCGCAGGAAATAGCCGAACATGTTGCGCGAGCCGGTG
>JAEKLU010000018.1 GCA_019509685.1 Mesorhizobium sp.
CGCCGCAACCTCGCCCTCGGCGGCCTCAGGCTTGGCGACGCTCTCGTCCTCGGGCAGAGCGGCGGCCGCCGCCGGGGCCAGCTTGGCTGGTTCGCGGGCAGTTTGCCGAGCGCCTTCAACCGTGCTGGAGGCGGGCTGCACAGCTCCTGCGGCGACAAGGCCTTGTAGCGTGGTGAGTTCGCGTTCGACCAGCGCAATGCGCTTCTGCAGGCGCGAAACAATGACGAACAAGGCAATGACGGCGGCAATCGCGATCAGGCTGAAAAACATGGCGGTTCCCCTCAAAACCGGACCAGTCGTCACCGACAAATACGGCAATGAGACGGCTATCCAAATCAGCGCCTTGCCGGTCAGCAAGATCGAGCATGTTTCGGCGCCGGTTGCCAGCAACTTGCCGGCCTTATCCAATGCCAATGCGCCGATGGGGCCGCGATTTTCCAATGAAAATGCCAACCATCCGCCGCGAAATACTCGTGCTATTCTCCAAACGCCCGGGAAACGCGCTGAGGACCATCGATGCCGCAACGAAGTGCTGGCCTGCTGATCTACCGGCACACCGCCGGTGTCTTCGAATTCCTGCTGGTCCATCCCGGCGGGCCGTTCTGGGCGCGCAAGGATGAAGGTGCATGGTCTATCCCGAAGGGGCTCGTTGAAGACGGGGAAGATGAACTCGACGCCGCCCGGCGTGAGGCGCAAGAAGAACTCGGCGTCGGCATCGACGGCGATTTCCAGCCTGTCGGCAGCTACAGGCAACCGGGCGGCAAGATCGTGATTGCCTTCAGCGTCGAGACGGATGTCGACGTCAAAGCCGTCAAGAGCAATGTTTTCAGCATGGAATGGCCGCCGAAATCGGGAACCATGAAGGAATTTCCCGAAGTGGACAAAGCCGGCTGGTTTACGCTGCCCGAAGCCGGCCTCAAGATTTTGAAAGGCCAGCGCCCCATCCTCGACGATTTCCTGGAGCGGCGGCGTGGCGCGGGTTAGCGCCGCCTATTGTCCAGCGATCGCCTTGACCGACGCATGATGGCGGCGCAGCGCGCCAAGGAAGCCGGCGCGGGCATCCGGCGGTTCGAGGCCGCGCGGCTCATAGACGTGGCGGGTGAAGAAGAAGCCGGTCAGCCGGAAAGCGTCTTCCAGCGCCGCCGCATCGGCGCGCAGACCGGCGCCGCGCTGCAGGAAGGCCGGCAGCTTGAGCATCTTGTCATGCCAGGGCTCGCCAGCCCCGCGCGAAACGGCGCGTCCGGATTTCGGCGAGACATAGACGAGATCCTGCTTGGAGCCGGTAGCCACGCATTCACTGAGGTCGAGGCCGAAGCCGAGCTCGTCGAGGATCAAGAGCTCGAAGCGCGCCACCAGTTCGCCGGCGGCGTCGGCATCGTCGAGATGCGAAATCATCACGGCCAGCGCCTCATAGAGCCCGCCATGGGCGTCGCGCTCAGGCAGGAGCCTCAGATGCGCGGCCATCGTCTGCAGGCCGTAGACGGCAACGGCGCTGTCCATCAGGCGGGCGGCGTTCATCTCGATCGCCTCGGCCTGGAAAGTGCCGAGATGCTCGTCGAGCCGTGCCCGCCACAGAAGCTCGACGCGGTTGCCGGGCTGCAGCACCGGCTGCTGCTTGCGCGAACGGCCGCCGCGCACCAGGCCGAGATGGCGGCCATGGGCGCGGGTCATCACCTCGAGGATGGCGCTGGTCTCGCCATGCCTGCGGGTGCCGAGAATGATTCCCTCGTCGCGCCATTCCATGGACGGGAGCTATTCACCGGTTGCACGGCGAAATCAAGATTTGCAATTGTACGTACAGTGTACGTACGCTATATTTGCCGAGAAGGAAAATTGCCATGCCCAAATCAGCCGGCGACAGAACCGAACGCTTCAATATCCGCATTCGGCCCGCGCAAAAGGCGATGATAGCCCGCGCGGCGGCACTATCGAATAAGGACATGACCGATTTCATCCTCGACAAAGTGCTGCCTGAGGCTGAAGCCGTGATCAAGGCTGTCGAGAAGATTGAGGTCTCGGAACGCGACTTCAAGCGAATTCTCGATTTGCTTGAACATCCTCCAAAGCCCAATGCGAAACTGCGCGCCGCCATCGCGGCTCTGCCTGACACGATATAATGCTGCCTGGATGGCAAGAGGAGCCGATCGCGAAATCGCACGATCGTGCCTCCTTCGACTGCGGCGACGAGCGGATGAATGATTTTCTGCGGCGTTTCGCCAGGCAGAGCCATGAGCAGAATGCTTCGAAGACATTTTGTGCTGTCGACAAGACAAACCCCAGTCGCATTCTTGGCTTCTATACGATCGCGCCTTCTGCCGTTGCACATGAGCAAGTGCCCGCGTCCCTTACAAAGGGGCTCGCCCGACACGAAGTGTCCGGCTTCAAGCTCGCCGGCCTCGCAACCGATCTGGCCATGGCCGGACAAGGGCTCGGTGGCCAGCTTCTCGCGGCGGCGGCCTTGCGTTGTCTGCGGGTCGCTGCCGAGGGCGGCGGCCTGCTACTGATCATCGACGCCAAGAACGAACGTGCTGCGAATTGGTATCGCGGATACGGCGCCGAGTCGCTCTCGTTGCAGCCGCTGACCCTCGTCATGCCGCTGGCGACCTTCGCTGCCGATCTTAGGGCAAAGGGCTTGTTATAGATCAGGCTCATCACCAATCGATCCGTCGGAAGCGGAGCGACAAAGCTCGGCACGAAGCGAAATGCTCGGCATATTCCGCGTCGCGTTCTGGAACCGGAGCGAGTGGGCCTGTGTTTAGGGAACACGAGCATCGGTGAGCCCGGCAATGACACTGCGACCCTCCCGGTATTTAAACGCCGTCGTTCCGCACATCTATGTCCGGGACGCCGCCGGAGCCGTGGCCTTCTACACCAAGGCTTTCGGTGCCGAAGAGCTTTTGCGCATCGCGGCACCGGACGGGCGGATCATCCACAGCGAGCTTGTTATCTGCGATGCAACGGTAATGTTGGGCGATCCAACCAGTCAGCTCTACGGCGAGCCGCGGCAACTCGGAGCCTGCACGGCGGGCCTGCATCTGATGGTGGACGACAATGCGGGAATTCTGGCTCGTGCGGTAGCGGCAGGTTGCGAGCAGGTTCAGCCGCCAACGGACATGTTTTACGGCGCGAACTCCGCCAGCGTGCGCGACCCGTTCGGCCATGTCTGGGTACTACTGACATGGAAAGAAGACGTGTCGCCGGCCGAAATGGAGCGCCGCGGCAAGGCCGCCCTGGGTGGCGGGAACCCTGGGGCATGATCCCGAAGAGTTGCAGACTTTTCGGCGAAGATCATTGCTCAAAGCAAAATCGCAGAGTGAGATGGCCATTACGCCCAGCGGCAGTGATCGGCGATTACCTCGTCGATCACGCGGCGCTGCCTTTCCGCTTCGACCTGGTTCGAGTCATGTCCTGCGACCGTGATCATCGCCTTCCACAGCGTCCAGCCGCGGCCGCGCGCCCATGTCGCGTCATCGACGGCGATGCGCTTGCGAAAGACTTCCCGGCTATCGCCTTCGAAGAACGTCCAGGTGATCGCGAGATCGCAGGAGGGATCGCCGACGCCGGACGTGCCGAAATCAATGACGGCGCTTAAATCGCCATCCGCGACCAGGAGGTTGCCCCAGGCGACGTCGCCATGGAACCAGACCGGCGAACCGTGCCAGGTGGCGGCAAGCGCTGCTTCCCAGACGGTGGTTGCGGCCTGTGTGTCGACCTGGCCTTTGAGCGCGGCGATCGCTTGCCGCGCCTCGCCGTCATAGACGGCCAAAGGACCGCCTCGGTAGAAATTGTGCTGGCCCGACCCTGGCCCGTCCGCCGGATCGATGCCCCTCAGCGCAACCAGGAATTCGGCCAGCGCGATGGCAAACGCGCGAAGATCCGTGATGTGCGCTGTCTTTGCCGTCTCGCCGTCGATCCAGCGATAGACCGACCAATGCCAGGCGTAGCCTTGCGCCGGCTCACCCATCGCCAGCGGCGTCGGAATCGGCAATGGCAAAAGCGGCGCAAGCCTGGGCAGCCAGCGGTGTTCCTTTTCGACCTGCAGCGAATAGGGCGCGGCGCTCGGCAGGCGTACCGTCATCTCGTCGCCGAGATGAAAGGTGCGGTTATCCCAGCCGCCGAACGCGACCGGGCTCACCGGTAAATGCCGCCATTGCGGAAACTGCGCCGCTACCAGCCGGCGCGCGAGGTCGGCGTCGATGTTGACGCTAATGGGGAAACTCCAGCCCCATCTCACGGTAGCGCTCGGGGTCGTCGCCCCAGTTCTCGCGCACCTTGACGAACAGGAAGAGGTGCACCTTTTGCTCGAGAATGCCGGCTATCTCCATGCGCGCGGCCTGGCCGATGGCGCGGATCGTCTCGCCCTTGTGGCCGAGCACGATCTTCTTCTGGCTGTCGCGCTCGACATAGATGACCTGCTCGATGCGCACCGAGCCATCCTTCTTCTCTTCCCATTTCTCGGTCTCGATATGCGAGGAATAGGGAAGCTCCTGATGCAGCCTCAGATAAAGCTTTTCGCGGGTGATCTCGGCCGCCAGCTGGCGCATCCGGAGCCGGTCAGCGCCGAGACCATGAAGGTGCGCTTGAACGGTACGCGCTCATTCGCTGTCGCAGCCAGCGCCAGCAGCGTCTCCGGCTTGACGCGGTCGACCTTGTTGAGGACCAGAAGCATCGGCTGGCGGACGTCCTTCAGCCGGTCGAGGATGGCGTCGGCGTCGCCCCTGATGCCGCGCTCGGCATCGATCAGCAGCACCACGACGTCGGCATCCTTGGCGCCGCCCCAGGCGGTCGTCACCATCGCGGTGTCGAGCCGGCGCTTCGGCTTGAAGATACCGGGCGTGTCGACGAAGACGATCTGCGCGCGCTCATGCGTGGCGATGCCGCGCACGATGGCGCGGGTGGTCTGCACCTTATGCGTAACGATCGACACCTTGGCGCCGACCAGTTGGTTGATCAGCGTCGACTTGCCGGCATTGGGCGCGCCGATCAGCGCGACGAAGCCGGAGTGCGTTGGGGTAGTTTCGGTGGATTCGATTTCTGTCATGCCGCGTTCCATACGCCTTCGCGCAGCAAAAGGGCAGATGCCGCCGCTTGTTCCGCCTCGCGCTTGGAGCGGCCGCTGCCGATCGCCGGGGCAAAAGCGCCGACAGTGACGCTGACGGTGAACAGCGGATCGTGGTCCGGCCCCTCGCGGCCGTCGACCCGATAGGCGGGAACCGCCCCGGCAGCCGCCTGATGCGCCCATTCCTGCAATTCGGTCTTGGCATCGCGCCGCGCCGCGCCGATCGCTTGCGAGCGCGGCTGCCAATAGCGATGGATGAACGCGCGGGCAATCTCAAGGCCGCCATCCAGATAGAGCACGGCAATCAGCGATTCCAGCGCGTCGGCGCGCAGGTTGGTGCGCTTGCGGCCTTCGAGGTTGCGCACATCGGAGCCGGCGCGGACCAGGTCCGGCAGGCCGATCTCCTGCGCGATCTCGGACAGCGCCTCGGCATTGACCAGCGCGTTGAGGCGCAGCGACAGCTCGCCCTCGGCGGCATCGGGAAAGGCGGCAAGCAGCATGTCGGCCACGATGAGACCGAGAACCCGGTCGCCCAGGAACTCGAAGCGCTCATAGTCGATGCCGGCATGGGTTGAGCGCGCGCTGGCGTGGGTCAGCGCCCGTTGCAGGCGCTGGCGATCGGTGAAGGCGTGGCCGGTGCGCTCGACAAGCGCTTCGGCAAGGGCATCGGCGGTCAGACGCTTGGTGGCCGCCATGACCTTAGTGGACGAAATTGAACAGGCGCCCGGCGCGCATCTCCGACGGCCACTTCCAGACTTCGAGCGGGCTGGCGCCGCCGGCGATCGAGAAGAAGATGACGTTGGCGCGGCCGACGAGATTCTCGGCGGGGACGAAGCCGACGGTGAAGCGGCTGTCGGAGGAAT
The DNA here is from genome assembly GCA_019509685.1 of Mesorhizobium sp. The sequence goes on from JAEKLU010000018.1 coordinate 5,923, forward strand.
TGTCGCGGTTGTCGCCCATCATGAAATAATGGCCGGCCGGCACGGTCCACTCTCGCGTATCGTCGCCGATCGAATTCGGGGTCAAGTCGAGCGTGTCATAGCTGACGCCATTGGGCAGGGTCTCGCGATAGACATCGACGGGACGGTCGACCTCGGTGACATCGGGATTGTCGATCTGGCCGGTTTTCACGCGCGGCACACCGACGTCGTTGATGAAGAGCTGGCCGTTCTTCATCTGGATCTTGTCGCCGGGCAGGCCGACGACGCGCTTGATGTAGTCGATCGACGGATCCGGCGGGAACTTGAACACGACGACATCGCCGCGCTTGGGTTCCGAGCCCCAGATGCGGCCGGAGAACAGGTTCGGGCCGAACGGCAGCGAGTAACGCGAATAGCCGTAAGCCCATTTGGTAACGAACAGATAGTCGCCCTCGAGCAGCGTCGGCCGCATCGAACCGGACGGAATGGAGAATGGCTGGAAGAGCAGCGTACGGATGACGAGCGCGAGCAGCAGCGCCTGGATGATGACGGAGAAGGTCTCGCCAAGCCCGCCGGATTTCTTCTCTGATTTTTCAGCCACGCTCATGTCGTCCTCGATTGTGCGTTCGTTCTATAGAGTCTCGGCACGCGCTGGGCAACGTCATGCCGTCGTGGTCTGAGGGAATCAATGTGGCGCTTGTTCGACCGGCACCGCCTCGATGATCACAAACGCTTGAGCAAGCGGAAAATCATCGGTGATGGTGAGGTGAATGAGCGCGCGATGGCCCTTGGGTAAGATTTTTTCCAGCCGCACGGCGGCGCCGCCGGTCAGCGCCATGGTCGGCGCGCCGCTGGCCAGGTTGATCACGCCCATGTCGCGCCAGAACACGCCCTCGGCCATGCCGGTGCCGAGCGCCTTGGCGCAGGCCTCCTTGGCGGCGAAGCGCTTGGCATAGGAAGCCCCGCGCGCCGCGCGTTTCTCGGACTTCGCCTGCTCGACCTCGGTATAGATGCGCTGGACAAAGCGCTGGCCGTGGCGTTCCAGCGACTTTTCGATGCGTCTGATGTCGATCAAATCGCTGCCGATGCCGATGATCATTGCGCCGGCACTTCCCGCCCGCCATGCCTGGCTTTTTCGGCCCGCTCGGCCATGCGTTTCTTGCGCCGTTCGCGAAACACCGTCATGCCCCAGCGCGTGATGCCATAAAAGACAAGTCCGAAGACCAGGCCGAGCGGCACCGCGCCGATCAGCATGGGTTCCAGCACCGGATGCCACAGTTTGGCGAAGGAGAGCTTGTGCATCATTTCGCCGAGATGCTCGGGCGGCCCGTGTTTGGGCAAACGCTCATGCAAAAGCAGCTTGCCGGTTTCCCACGACGCGCCCCACAGCAGCGGGAAGGTCAGCGGATTGCCGAAGAACACCGCGCCGAGTGCGGCCGCCACCAGATTGCCGGCAATGATCCAGCAAAGCACCGCGGCAACCACGAAATGGAAGCCAAGCGGAAAGAAAGAGGCAAAGACACCCGCGGCGACGCCGGCGGCGACGGAATGCGGCGTCGCCTTCAGCCGCAGGATGCGCTTGGAGAAATATTGCACGGAACGTGAGAACGAGCGGCGCGGCCAAAGATAAGTACGCACCCGCTCAATCAAGCCGTCAGGCTTTCGGCGTCGAAAAAGCACTCTGTTCCAGTTCCCGGTCCAACACCCGCCGGCTTGCCACTTGGGCCAGCCATGGATCCACATCTTGCGCTTCGAGGGCGCAGAAAGGCAATAACGACTTTGATATAGCGACGGCGTGGCCGCGCTACAACGAAACGCCGCCGCGATGGTCTGCCGCAGGCGGTAACAACACCGTCATTCTGGCGAAACTGAGGAAAAGACCGGGATACCAGCTTATGACCACCATTCGACCCGCACGGCCCGACGATGCCGAAGCATTGCCCGCCATCGAGCAATCGGCTGGACTAGCGTTCCGCGCCATCCCCGAATTGGCCTGGCTTGCCGACGGCGACAATGCCAGCCCGGAGCAGCACCGCGCGCTGATCGCCGGAGGCGC
>JAEKLU010000257.1 GCA_019509685.1 Mesorhizobium sp.
AGCATTTCCGGCCGGGTGCTGTTCCTGCCGGGCACGATCGGCTCGTCGTCGGCTTCTGCCGTGCTGATGGAGCTCGTCCACAATGGTCGCGCGCCGGCGGCGCTCGTGCTGCATGAGCCGGACGCAATCCTGCTGCTCGGCCTGATCGTCGCCCGGGAAATGGGTTGGGAAACGCCAATGGCGGTGCGGCTCGAACGGGGCCGGTTCGATGGCTTTCGACACAGCAGGACCGTCGTCCACACGAACGGGGCGATCAACCTGGTCCAATAAACCAAAGATAGGCCGACATGAGTGTCGTCATTCGCCCAGCGACCAAGAACGATGCGCTGCATGTCGCAGCGGTCGTCGACATTGCCGGACATGGCATCGATCTCGATAGCTGGATCAAAGACAGCGGAGAGCATCACGCGGTACTGGAGGCAGCGCGGCGTGCCGCGTCAGCCGATCCCGGTTCGCCCTATCATTTTTCAAAGGCATATCTCATTGAGGTCGAGGGTTTGATCGCTGGAGGATTGGTCGGGGAATTGCTTGTGCCCCCGGCAGATGACTACGGGGCGGAAATCTCACCTGTTTTGATGCCGCTCGTGACCCTAGAAACTCGGCTCGTCGGTTACTGGTCGATCCTCGCGATCGCCGTCTATGCCGAATACCGCGGCAAGGGACTGGCGGGACGGCTGCTCTCACACGCGGGCAAGCTGGCAGAAGCTGTCCGAGCCAGCGGCCTTTGCCTGACTGTCGAAGATACCAATCTCAATGCGATCGCCGTTTATCGCAGGTTAGGCTTCGCCCCTGCGGAAAGTCTTCCCTGGGTTCCGTATGCCGGCAGAAGTGGCCCAAATGAATGGGTCATGATGAAACTGGATTTTTAGGGCCTTCAGGTCCTGAGCGGCAGCACACGATCCGGCGGCCGGTGGCCGTCGAAGAAGGCGCGGATGTTGATGATCACCTTCTCGCCCATATCGATGCGGCCCTCGAGCGTGGCCGAACCCATATGCGGCAAAAGCACGACCTTCGCCGGCGTCGACGGACAATTGACCGAGATGATGTCCATGCGGGCAAGCATCTGGTCGAGGCTTTCCCAATAGGTCGCCTCCAACTCGTCCTCGACCGCCGGCAGCACGCGGTGGCGGTTGTGGTAGTGGATCGACAGGCCGAAGGCCTTGGCGCGCCTGGCGACGGCCGTGCCGATGCGGCCCATGCCGACAATACCCAGACGTTTGCCCCAGATGCGCCGGCCGAGCATCCAGGTCGGCGACCAGCCGGCCCATTTCTTTTCGCCGGTCAGGATGTTGGCGCCCTCGGCCAAACGCCGCGGCGCGGCCAGCATCAGCGCCATGGTCATGTCGGCGGTGTCTTCGGTCAGCACATTCGGCGTGTTGGTGACGGTGATGCCCTTCTTGGCGGCGGCGGCGACATCGATCTTGTCGACGCCATTGCCGAAATTGGCGATCAGCTTGAGGTTCTCGCCGGCCTGAGCGATCAGCGCGGCATCGATATGGTCGGTGATGGTCGGCACCAGGACGTCGGCTTCCTTGACCGCCGCGACCAGCTCCGGCTGCGTCATCGGGCGGTCCTCGACATTCAGCCGCGCGTCGAACAGCTCGCGCATGCGTGTCTCGACCGGATCGGGCAGCTTGCGCGTGATGACGACGAGGGGCCGTTTTTTGCCTGCCATTTTATCCCCGAAGCTTGCTAGATCAGAATGACGTTTCGTTCGATCGTCATCCTGATCCTACTCTTTTTTGGAGCACGATCTTTTCCGAAAACCGGTTCCCGCTTGTCGGGATCATGCTCTCGAAACCGATCTCGTTGAGACCTCTTTAACCAAGACAGGCGAAACTTGTAACCAGTCACGGTATCAGCCCACTCCTGTAACAAGCGGTGCCGCCGAAGACAAAGAAAAAGGGGCGCTCATCCGGACGGAGGGGCGCCGAAAGGATAAGAAAGTGTCTGGTTTCGCGTCGCTTCGCCTGGCCCTCAGCGCGGCCGTTCTCGGCTCCCTGCTTTGCGCGCCGCTGGCGCTGGCGCAAAGTGCCGCCGCACCGGCGCAAACCATTACACTGGGCCCGAGCGGCTTGCCGCTGCCGCGTTTCGTCAGCCTGAAGCCTGCACGCGTCAACGCGCGCGTCGGTCCCGGCGCCAACTATTCCGTGAACTGGATGTACATGAAGGCCGGACTGCCTATGGAAATAATCCAGGAATTCGATACCTGGCGGCGCGTGCGCGACGCCGACGGATCGGAGGGCTGGATCAACCAGTCGCTGCTTTCGGGCCGGCGCACCGCGATCGTGGCGCCTTGGCAGCGCAGCAAGGGTGGGCGAATCAATCTGCTCAACGAACCCGACAAGGATGCCGGCGTCGTCGCCATCATCGAGCCTGGCGTAATCGGCGCCATCAAGAAATGCGATGGCCAATGGTGCGAGATGACCTTCGAGGGTCATACCGGCTGGATGGCCCAGTCGCAGGTCTGGGGCGCCTATCCCGGCGAAAAGTTCAAGAATTAGGTGTCTCATCGCGCTCGCGACCGATGCGGCCGAGATGGGTATCCTGAAAGCCGGTCGGCAACTTCAGGCCGTAGCCCAGAGCGCGATCGATGGCGATATGGGCGATCCAGATCAGCGCCACAGCGGTGGTGATCGGCCCGGCAAGCAGGACGCCCGCGATTCCAAGGACGAGCGGGGCAATAAGGATGTGCAAGGCATTGTAGGTGACAGCGCCGACACGCGGCCCGGCGAGATAGCCCAGCATCGACAGGTCCGGCGCCAGAATAAGCAGCGCAAACAGCCACCATGAGACGCCCGACATTGCGTAGAAAACGATAGCCACCGCGGCGGCCGCGACCCATTCAAACCGGACAACCAGGTCAACGGGCCGCATCGCGAACCGGTCAGCCGGCGCGCTTCGGGCGCAGCCTCACGACGATGTCGACATTGGCGATTTCCATGCCTTCCGGAGGCGCCGGCAGGTTGGAGACGGTCACCGGCCCGCTTTCGATATCGAAGATGCGATTTTCGCCTTCGATGTAGAAATGATGGTGATCGGAAGTGTTGGTGTCGAAATAGGTCTTGGAACCCTCGACTGCCAGGATGCGCAGCAGGCCGGCCTGGGTGAACTGGTGGAGCGCGTTGTAGACGGTCGCCAGCGAAACCGGCACGCCGGCGGCGACTGCCTCTTCATGCAGTTCCTCGGCCGAAAGGTGGCGGTCGCCCTTGGCGAAAAGCAGATCGGCCAACGCGATGCGCTGGCGTGTCGGCCTCAGGCCGGCTTCGCGAACCCGCTTGTCCACAGCGACATTTTCCTTCCGGTAGCCCGTATCCATCTATGCGTCGAAGCTTATGGCCCAGCCCTTAAACAGGTCCGGAATGGCAAAAAGACGTCAAAAGCCAAACCCGGACATCGTTCGACATATATTCTGTAGTCCGAATGCGATCAATAGCGCGCATTGACCCGGGCAGGCGCACGGGTTAAGCGCAAACGCCGGTTTCCGGCCACAAACAGAGTGTGTTAGGAAACCAACGACGAGGGCGCCCGGCGCTTGCGAAGAACGATGGGGACAGAAATTTGATGGCGGGTCAAAAGTCCAGCTATGATTACGAGGAACTGCTTGCCTGCGCCCGCGGCGAGCTGTTCGGACCGGGCAATGCCCAGCTACCCTATCCGCCGATGCTGATGTTCGACCGCATCACCGAGATCAGCGAGACCGGCGGCGCCCACGACAAGGGCTTTATCCGCGCCGAATTCGACATCAAGCCGGACCTGTGGTTCTTCGCCTGCCACTTCATCGGCAACCCGATCATGCCGGGCTGTCTCGGCCTCGACGCCATGTGGCAGTTGACCGGTTTCTACCTCGGCTGGCTCGGCGAGCCCGGCAAGGGCATGGCGCTGTCGACCGGTGAAGTGAAGTTCAAGGGCATGGTGACGCCGTCGGTGAAGAAAGTGGAATACGGCATCGACTTCAAGCGCGTGATGCGCGGCCGCCTGGTGCTCGGCATCGCCGATGGCTGGCTCAAGGCGGATGGCGAACCCATATACGCCGCAACGGATCTGAAGGTCGGCCTGTCCAAACAGTCGGCCGTCTGATCGGTTTCGCCACGGCGTCCATGGTGTCCCGCGGACACGCAAGCGGCGTCGCAACAGTTTATTTTGCGTATGATCTTGGGAGAAAACCGACTAGGTTTTTCGCCAAATACGCCGGAAGGAGTTGCGAATGAGACGGGTCGTAGTGACGGGCCTCGGCATTGTGTCGTCGATCGGCAACAATGCCAATGAGGTGCAGAGCTCGCTTTACGATGCCAAATCCGGCATCAGTTTTTCCAATTCCTTCGCCGAACACGGCTTCCGCTGTCAGGTATGGGGCGCGCCGACGCTCGATCCGTCGGCGATGATCGATCGCCGCGCCATGCGCTTCCTGAGCCAGGGCGCGGCCTGGAACCACGTTGCCATGGATCAGGCGATTGCCGATGCCGGCTTAGGCGAAAGCGACATCACCAACGAGCGGACCGGCATCGTCATGGGCTCCGGCGGCCCGTCGACCCGCACCATCGTCGAGGCGGCCGAAACCACGCTCAAGAACAACAGCCCCAAGCGCATCGGCCCGTTCGCGGTGCCGAAGGCGATGTCGTCGACGGCGTCGGCCACTTTGGCCACCTGGTTCAAGATCCACGGCGTCAACTATTCGATCTCGTCGGCCTGTTCGACTTCCGCGCACTGCATCGGCAACGCCTATGAGCTCATCCAGTGGGGCAAGCAGGACGTGATGTTTGCCGGCGGCCACGAAGACCTCGACTGGACGATGTCGGACCTGTTCGATGCCATGGGCGCGATGTCGTCGAAATACAACGACAGGGCCTCGGCCGCGTCCCGCGCCTATGACGTCAACCGCGACGGCTTCGTCATCGCTGGTGGCGCGGGTGTCCTCATCCTGGAGGAACTTGAGCACGCCAAGGCGCGCGGCGCCAAGATCTATGCCGAGATCGTCGGCTACGGCGCGACCTCCGACGGCTACGACATGGTGGCGCCGTCGGGCGAAGGCGCCATGCGCTGCATGCGGCAGGCGCTTGCCACCGTGTCCTCGCCGGTCGACTACATCAACACCCACGGCACCTCGACGCCGGTCGGCGATTCCAAGGAAATGGGCGCCATCCGCGAGGTGTTCGGCGACAAGATGCCTCACATCACTTCGACCAAGTCGCTCACCGGCCATTCGCTGGGGGCGGCCGGTGTGCAGGAATCGATCTATTCGATCCTGATGATGCAGGGCGGCTTCATCGGCGAGAGCGCCCATATCGAGGAACTCGATCCGGAATTCGAGGGCATGCCGATCGTGCGCAAGCGTATCGACAACGCCAAGATCGACACCGTCCTGTCCAATTCCTTCGGTTTCGGTGGCACCAACGCGACGCTGATTTTCCAGCGTTATTCCGCATAAGGCCGGCGTTTTTATAAGGATTGCCTTCTATGGACGGGTTGATGAAGGGCAAGCGCGGGCTTGTCATGGGTGTCGCCAACGATCATTCGATCGCCTGGGGCATCGCCAGGAAACTCTCCGAGCATGGAGCTGAACTCGCCTTCACCTATCAGGGCGACGCCTTCGGCCGGCGGGTCAAGCCGCTGGCCGAGAAGCTGGGAGCCTCGCTTGTCGTGCCTTGCGACGTCGAGGACAGCGCCTCCGTCACCGCGACCTTCGAGACGCTCGGCAAGGCCTGGGGCGGCCTGGATTTCGTGGTGCACGCCATCGGGTTTTCCGACAAGAACGAGCTCAAGGGCCTCTACGCCGACACCAGCCGCGACAATTTCGTGCGCACCATGGTGATCTCCTGCTATTCCTTCACCGAGATCGCCCGCAATGCCGCCGCGCTGATGACCGATGGCGGGTCGATGATCACGCTTACCTATGCCGGTTCGGTCAGGGTGATGCCGAACTACAATGTGATGGGCGTCGCCAAGGCCGGGCTCGAGGCCAGCGTGCGCTACCTTGCCAACGACTATGGTCCGCGCGGCATCAGGGTGAACGGCCTCTCGGCCGGACCGGTGCGGACGCTGGCCGGCTCGGGCATTTCCGACGCCCGCCACATGTTTTCCTACCAGCAGCGCAATTCGCCGCTCAGGCGCACCGTCACCATCGACGAGGTCGGCGGTTCGGCGCTTTATCTCTTGTCCGACCTGTCGTCGGGCGTCACCGGCGAAATCCACTATGTAGATTCCGGTTACCATATTGTTTCGATGCCGGCGCTTGAGGAATTGAAGCAGAACGACGGTGGCCGCGAGTAATCCACCGGGCAAATAGCGGCCTTCCGTTAAATTGGATGCATTGGCGGAAACTCATTTTAAGGAGATGTCCGCTAAAAGGTTCTGTAATCTAGGGACCTTGCATGCCTGCAGTCAGCAACCCGAAGCGAACACCGCTGTTCCGGCTGATCACCATCGCCAGTTCGGGCATGGGCAGTTTCATCCTTGGGCTGTGGGGTTTGCGCTTCGGCTTCGGCGACGGCATGGCCGGCATCCCGGCCGAAACGATGGCGGGCGTCATCGCCGCGCTCTGCGCGCTGGCTGCCGGGGGCGCCGCGCTCTCCTTCTTCGCGGGCGTCGATGAGTCCGCGGCCTATGTCTTCAAGGAAACCCATTTCGACAAGCTCACGGGTCTGCTGTCGCGTCCGGCCATGGTCGGCAGGATCGCCGATGCCGCCTCCCAGACAGTCAGGAGCGGCGAGCCGATGTTCTTGATCGACATCGACATCGACCGCTTCAAGCAGATCAACGATGCCATCGGCTACAGCCATGGTGACGAATTGATCCGGGGCTTCACCAGCAGGCTGAAGGAAAACCTGCCGAAGGATGTGGTGATCGGGCGCATCGGCGCCGGCGAATTCGCCGTGCTTTTGCCGGACCGCGAAATAAGAGGTTCGATCGAACGGCTTATCGAAAAGCTGATCAACGAGATGATGGAGCCCTACCAGCTGCAGACGCATCTGCAGTCGGTCAGCCTCTCGGTCGGCATCGTGGCGATGCCGAAGGACGGCGTCGATCCGGTCCTCATCCTGCGCCGTTCGAACCTTGCGCTGCAGAACGCGCGCGCCAGCGGCATCGGCAACTGGTCGGTGTTCCATGCCGATATGGGCCGCGTGGCGGACTATCGGCAATGGATCGAGTCCGAGCTGAAGACCGCTTTCGACCGCGGTGACTTCAGCCTCCACTACCAGCCGCAGCTCAACCTGCCGAGCGGCCGCATCGTCGGCTATGAGGCGCTGATCCGCTGGAAGCATCCTGAGCGCGGCATGATCCCGCCGATGGAGTTCATTCCGATCGCCGAGGAAACCGGCATGATCAACCCGATCGGCGAGTGGGTGCTGCGCAAGGCCTGCAACGATGCCCGCTATCTGCCGGAAGAGTGCTTCGTCGCCGTCAACATCTCGCCGGTACAGTTCATGACCAGGGACTTTGTCGGCATCGTGCGCGAGACGATGGAATCGACCGGCATCAAGCCGTCTCGGCTTGAGCTCGAGGTCACCGAAACGGCCATGATGCAGGACCGCGACCGCGCGGCCGCGATCCTGGAGCAGCTTGCCGAGATGGGGATTTCGGTGGCTGTCGACGATTTCGGCACCGGCTATTCCAATCTCAGCTATCTGATCGATTTCTCGTTCGGCAAGCTGAAGATCGACCGTTCCTTCGTCAGCCGCATCGACACCGATTCCAGCTCCGGCGCCATCGTCTCGACCATTGTCGGACTGTCGCGGGCGCTGGGCGTGAGCATCATCGCCGAGGGCGTCGAGACCGAGAACCAGGCGACCCTGCTCAGGGCCGCCGGCTGCGAGGTGGTGCAAGGCTATCTGTTCGGCCGGCCGGCGCCGCTCAAGATCGACCTCGGCGAGGCGCGCCCAGCCTTTGAAACGCGCGAGCCGGCACGCATCGTCAGCGTGCAGTAGAGCAGCGGTAAGCGCCTCTAACTCTTTGTTTTGACGCAATTCCGGACGGAAAACCGCTCACATTTTTCCTGGAATTGCTTTAGCGGCGCGCTGAAAACACCTTGAACATGCCGTCGTGTGCGATCTCGGCATGGCTGGCAAAGCCCGCCGACAACACCTGCTCGTAAGGAAGCTGACGATTGGCGACCATGAACAGGCGTCCGCCGGGCTTCAGCGCCTTCGACGCTGCGCGGATCATGCCGGCGCCGATCTCAGGCTCGGTTGCGCGCCCGCTGTGGAAGGGCGGGTTCATGACCACCACGTCATAACGCCGCTCGACTGTTTCGCTGAGCAGGTCGGTCCAGAAAAAGCGAGGCGTCATTGAGCCACTTGCACTGTTGAGCTTCGCCACCTCCAGCGCTTCGAAATCCGCTTCGTATAGATCGAGGCTCGCGAGACGGGGCGAGCGCGCCGCGACCTCGGCGGCCAGGTAGCCCCAGCCGGCGCAGAAATCAGCGACATTGCCCTTCAGATCGCCGGGCAGGCTCGCGGCCAGCAGTTTCGACCCTGCATCGATCCGATCGAAGGAAAACATGCCGGGCGCGGTGCGAAAGCGGCCTTCGACGAGATGATCTGGATTGGCGGCGCGAAGCGCAGAAGCCGCTTCGGCACCGGCCGGCCGGAACCAGAAGGCAATGCCATGATGCTTCGGCAGATGGCCTTCGAGCGGCGCCAACGCGTTGATGCGCTTGCGCAAGCTGTCGATGCCGTCTTCCTTGCCGCCGGCGACGATGACCAGTCCGCCCGGCAGGAGACGCTCGATGGCATTGGCGATACGCCGCTCGTTCTGGCCGCGGTGACGGCCGGCAAGCACCAGGGCCATGTCGAAACCGGACTCTTCGACCCGTGGTGTGACCGTCCGGCCCGACCCCTGCAAGGCGCGAAAATATGGCCGAAAACCTTGCACGAGATGCAGTGCCGCCTCGAACCCGTCGGGCAAGCGGAAGCCGGGCTCGGCGCCCAGGAACAGGACGCGGGCATCCTTTCGCGGCAAAGGCAGCGCCTCGGCCTCGAACGGATAGAACAGCGTCTTCAGCGGCTCCGCGGCCATCCATTCACCCTGAAACAAAACGGGCGCGACCTCGCGGCGCGCCCGTTTTCGATTTACCTTGCCAGGCCGATCAGGCGGCGTTTTCTTCGCCCTCGGCCTTCTTGTCGCGGGCGATTTCCTTGCCGGTGGCCTGGTCGACGACCTTCATCGACAGGCGGACCTTGCCACGCTCGTCGAAGCCCATCAGCTTGACCCAGACCTTGTCGCCTTCCTTGACGACGTCCGAGGTCTTGGCAACGCGGTCGTTGGCGAGCTGCGAGATGTGGACGAGGCCGTCACGCGGACCGAAGAAGTTGACGAAAGCGCCGAAGTCGGCGGTCTTGACGACCGTGCCTTCGTAGATCTCGCCGACTTCCGGCTCGGCAACGATGGTGTGGATCCACTTCTTGGCCGCCTCGATCTCCTTGGCGTTCGACGAAGCGATCTTGACCGTGCCGTCATCCTCGATGTTGATCTTGGCGCCGGTCTTCTCGACGATCTCGCGGATCACCTTGCCGCCGGAGCCGATGACGTCGCGGATCTTGTCGGTCGGGATGTGCATGACCTCGATGCGCGGCGCGAACTCACCGAGTTCAGGACGGGCGCCCGTCAGAGCATGCGCCATCTCGCCGAGGATGTGCTGGCGGCCATCCTTGGCCTGGTCCAGCGCGATCTTCATGATCTCCTCGGTGATGCCCTCGATCTTGATGTCCATCTGCAGCGAGGTGACACCATTGGCAGTGCCGGCGACCTTGAAATCCATGTCGCCGAGATGGTCCTCGTCACCGAGGATGTCGGAGAGCACCGCGAAGCGCTCGCCTTCCTTGATCAGGCCCATGGCGATGCCGGCAACGGGCTTCGCCAGCGGCACGCCGGCATCCATCAGCGCCAGCGAGGTGCCACAGACGGTGGCCATCGACGACGAGCCGTTGGACTCGGTGATCTCCGAGACGACGCGCAGCGTGTAGGGGAACTGGTCGGCGGAGGGCAGCATCGGGCGGATGGCGCGCCAGGCGAGCTTGCCGTGGCCGATTTCGCGGCGGCCCGGCGAACCCATGCGGCCGGTTTCACCGACGGAGTAGGGAGGGAAGTTGTAGTGAAGGAGGAATTTCTCCTTGTACATGCCGGTCAGCGAATCGACATACTGCTCGTCCTCGCCGGTGCCCAGCGTGGCAACGACCAACGCCTGGGTCTCGCCGCGGGTGAACAGCGCCGAACCGTGGGTGCGCGGCAGGACGCCGACTTCCGAGACGATCTTGCGAACCGTCTTCAAATCGCGGCCATCGATGCGCGAGCCGGTGTCGAGGATGTTCCAGCGCACGACCTTGGCCTGGAGTTCCTTGAACACCGAACCGATCTGCTCGGAGGTGTACTTGGCCTCTTCGCCTTCGGCCGGAGCGAACGCTGCCTTGACCTTGGCCTTGACGGCGTCGACGGCGGCGTAACGCTTCTGCTTGTCGACGTTCTTGTAGGCATTGCTGAGTTCGTCGCCGACGATCTTCAGCATCTCGGCTTCAAGCGCGGAATAATCCGGCGCGGTGAAATCGCGCGGCTCCTTGGCAGCGACTTCGGCCAGCTTGATGATGGCGTCGATGACCGGCTGGAAACCCTTGTGGCCGAACATGACGGCGCCGAGCATCAGCGCTTCGTCAAGTTCCTTGGCTTCGGATTCGACCATCAGCACGGCGTCGGCGGTGCCGGCGACGACGAGGTCGAGCTTGGATTCCTGCATTTCGTCGATATGCGGGTTGAGCACATATTCGCCGTTGATGTAGCCGACGCGGGCGCCGCCGATCGGGCCCATGAAGGGCACGCCGGAAAGCGTGAGCGCAGCCGAGGTGGCGACGATCGACAGGATGTCCGGATCGTTCTCGAGATCATGCTGGACGACGGTGACGACGATCTGGGTGTCGTTCTTGTAGCCATCGGCGAAGAGCGGGCGGATGGGGCGGTCGATCAGGCGGGAAACCAGCGTTTCCTTCTCGCTCGGACGGCCCTCGCGCTTGAAATAGCCGCCCGGGATCTTGCCGGCGGCATAGGTCTTTTCCTGGTAGTTGACGGTGAGCGGGAAGAAATCGAGGCCGGGCTTCGGTTCCTTCATCGAAACGACGGTGGCAAGCACCACGGTCTCGCCATAGGTGGCGAGCACAGCGCCGTCAGCCTGACGTGCGATCTTGCCCGTCTCCAGGATGAGCGGACGGCCGCCCCATTCGATTTCGACTTTGTGTTGATTGAACATATCTTGTCCTTCATATGCGGAAAGGGCCGCGCCGCCTTAACGGTCACGGGTCATCCCTTCCCTGGCTTCCTTCGGGCAGCCACGGGCAAGACAACGGGAAGCTCGATTGGATCCGGCATCAGCCGAGCGAGCATCCTGCAATCCTGCCCCATGACCGTCCATGGGCGGTTCCGAATGGCCCTCTGCGCGTCCGGAACCGGTTGGCCGACTGGTCGGCCGGTTGGCCGACTGGTCGGCCGGCCTTTGCGCGCATGACGCCGAAAACCGTTGTTTCCGGAACGCGCCCTGCGCGGATGCAAATTCAAGAGCGCGTCACGCTCCGGCATTGTCGCACCAGACCATCCGGTGCGCCAATGCGCGACCGGCGGGCCCTTTGGAGGGCCCGCCGGTCAATTCGTCAGCGACGCAGACCGAGCTTGTCGATCAGCGTCTGGTAGCGCGCGTCATCCTTGCGCTTGAGATAATCAAGCAGGCTGCGGCGCTGGGAGACGAGAGCAAGGAGACCACGGCGGGAATGGTTATCCTTCTTGTGGTCCTTGAAGTGCTCCGTCAGGTTCTTGATACGCTCGGAAAGGATGGCAACCTGGACTTCCGGAGAACCGGTGTCGCCCTTGGCGGTTGCGAATTCGGTCATCAATTCCTGTTTGCGTTCGGCAGTAACCGACATCGTGCTTTTCCTTATCTGTTGGAGGAAACGAGACGCCCACAGCCGGGATGTCGTCCAGCAGGGGCCAGTGCAAGCAACGCGTCAGGGCGCGAAGCTGCCGCGCATATAGTGCAATTCCCGAGAAAACACCAGCCTAATTGTCAAGCCGGCTTGTCGCAGGCTTCAGCCGCGGAAATGGGAGAATTCAAGGCCTAAAGCGCGTCGCGCCGAAGCGGGTTCAGGCGACGCGCTTTAGGTGTTTGTTTGATGCATGTCGCAGGCCCAGAACCGCCGCACACTTCTGGGCGACATGCATTAGAGCCACTTCTTCCATTTGAAGAACGCAATCAGCCCGGCAGCCACCACCAGCATGAACAGAAGCGACACTGGATAGCCGTAATAGGCTTTCAGCTCCGGCATGTTCCAGGGCGAGCTATCCGGATCGAAATTCATGCCCCAGACACCGACGAGGAAGGTCAGCGGCATGAAGATCACCGAGACGATCGTCAGATAGGAGATGACGTCGTTGGTGCGCGCCTGGGTGAGCGACACGTGCATCTCGATCAGGCCGGTCAGCATGTCACGCTGGTTCTCGACCAGTTCTATCAGCCGCAGCGAGTGGTCGAGCGTGTCGTTGAAGAAGATCTTGGTCTCGGCCTTCACGAAGGGCACGTCATTGCGGATCAGCGTCGCCAGCGCATCGCGCATCGGCCACAGCACGCCCTTCAGCACATTGGCGTCCCGCCTCAATTCATGCAGCTGCTGCATCTGATGCTTATGCGGCACGTTGAGCATCTGGTCCTCGATGCCGTCGACCTGTTCGCTCGCCGCCTCGATCGGCGGGAAATAGCTGTCGACGATGGCATCGATCAGGGCATAGGCCAGATAATCGGAACCGCGCGAGCGCAGCCGGTTGGGCATTGCGCCCGCGATGCGCTTCCTTACGGGATCGAACGGATCGCCCTCGCGCTCCTGGAAGGTGACGACGAAATTCCTGCCGAAGAACAGCGATATCTGCTCGTAACGATGGGACGTCACTTCATCGATCATGCGCATGACGACGAAGGCATGATCCTCGAAGAAATCCACCTTCGGCCGCTGCCCGGTGTTGACCACATCTTCCAGCGCCAGCGGGTGCAGGTTGAAGATGCGGCCGATCTCCTCGATCAACGGAATGTTGGCGAGCCCGGTGCAATCGAGCCAGACGACCGGCCATTTTTCGCAATGGGTGTTGAGGTCGTCGATAGAGGCATTGTCGATGGTCTTGAATTTTTCCGGCGCAATCAGCGTCAGCCTGAGCTCGCTGCGCCGTGCGGACGGATCGGCAATGAGCGTGCCCGGCGACGCGCCCACCGGTGGCCGCCGCATCTGCAGCGGCCCGCGTTTCCTGCCTGCGTCAGCCTTTGCCATCGGAACCTCAGCCGTGAACCCGAACCGAAACTAGCTGAGAACCTTCACCCGACAAAGACCCGCTTGGGTTTGAACATACCCTGCTCGATGGCGCCGATGGCGACGAGCTTGCCGCGCGCCGTGGCGCAGGCTTCCTCGGCCTCGACCGGCGCATCGCGGCCGCGGATGATGACCGGATTGCCGAGCCGGATTTTCGTCGCGGCGTCGTCGCTGACGGCGACCTGCGGCAGGCAGTCGAGCGCGACCGCGGTATCCACCAGGAGCGCGTCGATGGCGCTGAAATCGACGGGAGCCTCGGCGTCCTCCGAATTCTCGTGGGACTTGCCACCAAAGCGGGCCGCCTCCAGCTCGGCGACGGTGACAAAATCCTCCGGCGTGAACGGCTCGACCTCGACGCGGCGCAATTCGGCGATGTGGCCGAAGCAACCGAGATCGCGGCCCATGTCGCGCGCCAGCGAGCGCACATAGGTGCCCTTGCCGCATTCGACCTCGAAGACGGTCTTGTCGGCGCCGTGTTCGATGATGTCCAGGCGGCCTATCTCGATTTCGCGCGCGGGTATCTCGACGGTCTCGCCTTCGCGGGCAAGATCATAGGCGCGCTCGCCGGCGATCTTGATGGCCGAGAATTGCGGCGGCGTCTGCATGATGACGCCGGTGTATTTCGGCATCAGCGCCCTCACCTCGGCCTCGGCCGGGCGGCGCTCGGAGCTGTTGGTCACCGGGCCTTCGAGGTCGTCGGTCGAGCGCTCCTCGCCCCAGGCGACAGTAAAACGGTAGATCTTGGCGCCGTCCTGCACATAGGGCACTGTCTTGGTCGCCTCGCCCAAGGCGATCGGCAGCATGCCGGATGCCAGCGGATCGAGCGTGCCGGCATGACCTGCCTTCTCAGCCTGAAACAACCATTTGATCTTGGAGACCGCCTCGGTCGAGCCCATGCCGACAGGCTTGTCCAGCACCACCCAGCCGGAAATCGGCCGCCCCTTCTTCTTACCGCGACGCCCCACTATTCCTGGTCCTTGTCGTCTTTGTGCTGGCCATCGGGGCCGAGATCGCGCGCGACTTCGGGCGACTTCAGCAGTTCGTTGATCTTGGCGAAATTGTCGAAGGACGTATCCAGCCGGAAGCGGAACTCCGGCATGTACTTCATCTGCCGCAGCGCGCCGGAGACACGGCCACGCACGAATTTCGCATGTTTGTTGAGCGCCTCGATCACGGCATCGGCGTCACCGGCGCCGAGCAGCGAGACAAAGGCGGTGGCGATCTTGAGGTCCGGCGACATGCGCACTTCGGAGACCGAGACGACGCTGTTCTCGACCACCGGATCGAGGATCTCGCCGCGCTGCAAGGTTTCGGAGAGCGCATGGCGCACCTGTTCGCCAACGCGCAGCATGCGTTGGGAGGGGCCTGATGTTGTCGAACGGGGCATTTCTTCGGTCCTGAAATCGTGAAGCGCGGGATGGGACCACGCCACATGTCTCAATGAGTAAGAGTTGGGTCTCAATGAGCAAGGGTTTGGGCGGCAGCCTTTCGGCTGCCGCCCGGATCATTTCGGCGATTATATCCGAATTTAGAGCGTCCGGGTTACCATCTCGATGCGGAAGCACTCGATGACGTCGCCGACGCGCATGTCCTCGTAGTTCTGGAAGGCCATGCCGCATTCCTGGCCGCCCGGCACTTCAGAGACTTCATCCTTGAAGCGCTTCAGCGTCTTCAGCGTGCCTTCGTGGATGACGACGTTGTCGCGGATCAGTCGCACGCCGGCACCGCGTTCGACCTTGCCTTCGGTGACACGGCAGCCGGCGATCTTGCCGATCTTCGAGATGTCGAAGATCTCCAGAATCTCGGCATTGCCGATGAAGGTCTCGCGCCGCTCCGGCGAAAGCATGCCGGAAAGAGCCGCCTTCACGTCATCGACCAGATTGTAGATGATCGAGTAGTAGCGGATCTCGATACCGGCGGCGACCGCGGCCGCACGTGCCTGCGCATTGGCGCGGACGTTGAAGCCTATGATAGCCGCTCCGGACGTCTCGGCGAGCGATACGTCGCTTTCGGTGATGCCGCCGGCGCCGGCGTGAACGATACGCGCGCGCACCTCGTCGTTGCCGAGCTTTTCAAGCGCGGCGTTGATTGCCTCGATCGACCCCTGCACGTCGCCCTTGATGACCAGCGGGAATTCCTTCAATCCGCTCGTCTGCAATTGCGACATCATCTGCTCGAGCGAGCCGCGCTGGCCGGCATGCTTGGCCACCGCCATGTCTCGCGCCAGGCGCTGGCGATATTCGGTGATCTCACGGGCGCGCGCTTCGTTGTTGACGACGGCGAAGCGATCGCCCGCCTGCGGCGTGCCCTGGAGACCAAGCACTTCGACCGGCATGGCCGGCGGGGCCTCCTGCACATGCCCGCCACGATCGTCGACAAGCGCGCGCACACGGCCCCACTCGTTTCCGGCGACGATGATATCGCCCGGCATCAGTGTGCCGGTCTGCACCAGCACGGTGGCGACAGGACCACGGCCCTTGTCCAACTGGGCCTCGATGACCGCGCCTTCGGCGGTGCGGTCGGGATTGGCCTTGAGATCGAGGATTTCGGCCTGCAGCAGGATCGCTTCCAAGAGCTTGTCGAGATTGGTGCCCTTGGTCGCCGAAACCTCGACGTCCAGCACCTCGCCGCCCATCGATTCCACGAACACTTCGTGGCGCAGCAGCTCGGTCCGCACCTTCTGCGGGTCGGCGTCGTGCTTGTCGATCTTGTTGATGGCCACGATGATCGGCACGCCGGCCGCCTTGGCGTGGCTGATCGATTCGATCGTCTGCGGCATCACGCTGTCGTCGGCAGCCACCACCAGCACTGCGATGTCGGTGACCTGCGCGCCACGGGCGCGCATCGCCGTGAAGGCGGCGTGGCCGGGCGTGTCGATGAAGGTGATCTTGTGGCCGTTCTTCTCGATCTGGTAGGCGCCGATATGCTGGGTGATGCCGCCGGCCTCGCCGGAGACGACATTGGCGTTGCGGATGGCGTCGAGCAGCGAGGTCTTGCCGTGATCAACATGGCCCATGATGGTGACCACGGGCGGACGCGACACCAGGTCTTCCGCATGATCGGCGATGTTGAACAGGCCTTCCTCGATGTCGGACTCGGCAACGCGGCGGACCGTGTGACCGAATTCGGTGGCGACCAGTTCGGCCGTGTCGGCGTCGATGACGTCGCCCGGCTTCAGGATCTGGCCCTGCTTCATGAAGAACTTGACCACGTCGACGGCGCGCTCGGACATGCGCTGCGCCAGTTCCTGGATGGTGATGGTTTCGGGCAGGATCACTTCGCGCATGACTTTCTCGCGCGGCTCATTATGCATCGCGCGCTTGAATTTTTCCTGGCGACGACGCATCGACGACAGCGAGCGGGCGCGCGCATCTTCATCAGACAGCGCCGAATTGAGCGTCAGCTTGCCGCGACGACGGTCTTCCTCGCCCTTGGTGGGCTTGGCCGGCCGTGCGACTTCCGGCGTGGCCAGACGGCGCACCGGCGTGCTGGCGCCGGCGCCACCAGGACGCCGCGGCTTGGTCTCTTCCTCGTCGTCGACCGTGACCAGCTCGGCGGCTTGCGGGGCGCGACGGCGGGCCTCTTCCTCGGCGCGGCGGCGGGACTCGGCCTCGGTTTGCAAGCGGGCTTCTTCCTCGGCCTGACGGCGTGCGGATTCCTCGCGCTCACGCTTGCGGCGTTCTTCTTCCTCGGCGCGGCGCTTGGCATCTTCCTGGGCGCGCTGACGGTCCTCGACCTCGCGCGCCTTGGAGCCCTCGAGCGCCTTGCGGCGCGCTTCCATCTCGCCGCGAGACAATTCATTGAGCACCATGCCCGAGCGCTCCGACTGGAGCGGCGGCGCCTTCGGCGCTTCGCGCACGGCCGGCGCGGGCGCGGCAACAACAGGGGCGGGCTTCGGCGTGAAGACAGGCGCCGCCACCGGCTCCGGCTTGTCGCCAGGCATTGAGAACTTGCGCTTCTTGATCTCGACCTGGACCTGCTTGGTGCGGCCATGCGAGAAATTCTGGCGCACGGTACCCTGCTCGGTACCCGGGCGCTTCAGCGTCAAGGTCTTCTTCGGCGTAACGCTCAACGTCTTATCGTCGCCCGATTTCGTATCGCTCATTCCATATCCTCTGCGGCATCATCTTCGTCAGCAACGGCCGCTAGCATTGCCAGATCGTCCGGGGTTCCGCCCCGATATCGGTCGAGCGCAACCATGCGCTTCTCAACCGCCTTGCCCGCGTCTCCCGCGAGAACGGCAGCATGTATCACATTTGTACCCCCCAATGCCAAGCTCAACTCGGCCTCGGAGAAAAGTTTGT
>JAEKLU010000019.1 GCA_019509685.1 Mesorhizobium sp.
CGCTTGAGCATCGAACGGGATGGCACCAGGGCCCTGCGCAAGCCGGTCCGCGACGGCCTGACGGTGCGCATCGATCTGGCCGAGGAAGCGGATCGCAGCGCCGTGCTGTCGGCCGCGCACGGCTGAAACAAAAAGAGGGAGCATCCGCTCCCTCTTTGAACCTAGCCTGGGACGATTTACGCCGCGCCCATCACCTTGGCCGACTTCCCGAAGCGCTTGCGCTCGTTCGGGTCGAGATAGAGCTTGCGCAGGCGGATGGTCTTCGGCGTAACCTCGACCAGCTCGTCGTCCTGGATCCAGGCCAGCGCCCGCTCCAGCGTCATGCGGATCGGCGGCGTCAGCTTCACCGCCTCGTCCTTGCCGGCGGCGCGGATGTTGGTGAGCTTCTTGCCCTTGAGCACGTTCACTTCGAGATCGTTGTCACGGCTATGGATGCCGATGATCATGCCCTGATAAACCTTGACGCCCGGATCGATGATCATCGGGCCGCGGTCTTCCAGGTTCCACATCGCGTAAGCGACCGATTCGCCCTGCTCGTTGGAGATCAAAACGCCGTTGGTGCGGCCAGGCAGTTCGCCCTTGTAGGGCTCATAGGCGAAGAACAGCCGGTTCATCACCGCGGTGCCGCGCGTGTCGGTCAACAGCTCCGACTGGTAGCCGATCAGACCGCGCGTCGGTGCGTGGAAGACCAGCCGCTGGCGGTTGCCGCCGGAAGGGCGCAGTTCCACCATCTCGGCCTTGCGCTCCGACATTTTCTGCACGACGACGCCGGCATGCTCCTCGTCGACGTCGATGACGACTTCCTCTACCGGCTCCAGCAGGTCGCCGTTTTCGCCCTTCTGCATGACGACGCGCGGACGCGACACGGCAAGCTCGAAACCTTCGCGGCGCATCGTCTCGATCAGCACGGCCAGCTGCAATTCGCCGCGGCCGGAAACGAAGAACGAATCCTTGTCGGGCGATTCCTCGATCTTCAGCGCCACATTGCCTTCGGCCTCGCGCAGCAGCCGGTCGCGGATGACGCGGCTGGTCACCTTGTCGCCCTCGGTGCCGGCAAGCGGGCTGTCGTTGACGAGGAACGACATCGTCACCGTTGGCGGATCGATCGGCTGCGCATGCAGCGCCTCGGTCACCGCCAGATCGCAGAAGGTGTCGGCAACGGTGCCCTTGGACAGGCCGGCGATCGCCACGATGTCGCCCGCCTGGGCTTCCTCGATCGGCTGGCGCTCGAGGCCACGGAAGGCAAGGATTTTCGAGATGCGGCCGGTTTCGATCTGGGTGCCGTCATGGTGCAGCACCTTGACCGCCTGGTTGGCCTTCAGCGTGCCGGATTCGATGCGGCCGGTGATGATGCGGCCAAGGAACGGATTGGCTTCCAGGATGGTGCCGATCATGCGGAACGGGCCGGAATGGACCGTTGGCGCCGGCACATGCTTGACGACGAGGTCGAACAGCGGCGCCAATTGCTGGTCCTTCGGGCCTTCCGGGTTTTCCGACACCCAGCCGTCGCGGCCGGAGCCGTAGAGGATCGGGAAGTCGAGCTGCTCGTCGGTGGCATCGAGCGCGGCGAACAGGTCGAACACCTCGTTCACCACCTCGATGTGGCGGGCGTCGGGACGGTCGATCTTGTTGATGACGACAATCGGCTTCAGGCCGACCTTGAGCGCCTTGCCGACGACGAACTTGGTCTGCGGCATCGGCCCTTCGGCGGCATCGACCAGAACGATGGCCGAATCAACCATCGACAGGATGCGCTCGACCTCGCCGCCGAAATCGGCGTGTCCGGGCGTGTCGACGATGTTGATGCGGGTGCCGTGCCAGTCGACCGAGGTGGCCTTGGCCAGGATGGTGATGCCGCGTTCCTTTTCCAGGTCGTTGGAATCCATGGCGCGTTCGGCCACGCGCTGGTTGTCGCGGAAGGATCCGGACTGTTTCAGGAGCTGGTCGACGAGGGTGGTTTTTCCATGGTCGACGTGCGCGATGATCGCGATATTACGAAGGTTCATTTTATCTGGTCTCGGGAACGTTGCAGGCAGCAGGCCCAAAAGCGCCGCCTTTTTCGGTTGCGCGGCTCATACAAGGTTTTTCGCAATTGCGAAAGGGGAGGCCCTTCCCCAAATAAATGGTCACTGATTCTTAAACGTCTTGGTGTGAAATGATTCTGTTAACCAAGGCGGAACCTTTGAGGGGCCGGGCAGTTCGATGTTCATGACCGATCATATCGCCAGATTGCGTCCGGTTTTGGTCTGGGCCTCGCTTGCCGTGTTGGTTGCGGCAGGCGCCGCGCAGTCCGCCGCCGTGCTGCGGGAGGCCAATCCGGCGCGCGCCGACGACGCCCAAACCGCCGAGCAGATGTTTGCCGACGCCCCTGACGGCGTCGACCCGGTCGTCACCGGTCCGGTCAGCGCCGCCTTCAAGCAGCGCCAGAAGGACGCCAACTGCGATACGGCGGTGTGGCCGAACGTCCCACGGGTCTGCTATCCCGACTGACGCCCTCCGTCGCATTTCCAAGTTACTTTCTGGACCGCCTGCGGTCATGGCATGCCAGGGTGCGTTGAGATTCAGGTCAGGCCGTGCCGAGAACGATGGTTTTTGAGAACCGGAGCGGAGCGTACTTAAAGTACGTGAGCACCGGAAGCGCAGGAAACCGTCGTTCGCAGGCCGGCCTCACCTGAATATCGACGCAGCCTAAGCCGACCGCACCGGGTCGAGCGTGACCTTGTAGAGCTCGTTGTCGTCGCGGTCCATCAGCCGCACCGTGAGCTGTTCCGTCGCGCCTGAAATATCGACCAGCCCGAAGAACTGCAGGCCGGCCGACGGCGGCAGGTTCTGGCCTTGCTCGGCGGTCGGCGCCTTGATGAACTTCAGCTCCGGCCCAAAAGTCATGTCGAGATCGTTGGGGCCGAACGTACCGGCATGGATCGGGCCGGAGACGAATTCCCAGAACGGATTGAAATCCTGGAACTGCGCCTTGTCGGGGTTGTAGTAGTGCGCGGCCGTATAGTGCACGTCGGCGGTCAGCCACACCGTGTTGGTGATGCCGGCGTTCTTGATGAAGCGCAGCACATCGGCGAATTCGAGCTCGCGGCCCTTCGGCGCGCCGTTGTCGTTGTTGCTGACGGCCTCGAAGCCGACCTTCTTCGCCGCGTCGTCCCAGACCACGAGGCTGAGCGGCATGTCGGCGGCGATGATCTTCCAGGTCGCCTTGGAGTTGGCGAGTTCGCGCTTCAGCCACTTTGACTGCTCTTCGCCGATCATGCGCGACTTCGGCGTCAGCGTTTCCTCGAGATCCGGACCGTTCGGGCCGCGATAGGAGCGCATGTCGAGGAAGAACACGTCGAGCAGCGGCCCGTGCGAGATCTTGCGATAGACGCGGCCCGGCTCCGACGGCTCGTAGCGGATGGTGGTCATCTCATGGAAAGCGCGCGCTGCCCGCGCGGCCAGCACATGGATCGACTTTTCCTTGTAGCGGTCGTCGGCGGTGAGGTTCTTCGAATCCGACCAGTTGTTCAGCACCTCATGGTCGTCCCACTGGTAGAAGGTCGGGCAGATGGCGGAGAGGCCAAGCACATGCTTGTCCATCATGTTGTACTTCCACTGGTCGCGGTACTCGTCCAGCGTCTCGGCGACTTTGCGCTTGCCGTCGATGAGCACGACGTTTTTCCACTTACCGCCGCCGGGCAGGTCGACCTCATCCTTCATGACGCCGTCGGCATAGATCGTGTCGCCCGAATGCAGGAAGAAGTCCGGCGTGTGCTTGGCGATGGTCGAATAGGTCTTCATGCCGGTTTCGTCGATGCCCCAACCCTGGCCGGCGGTATCGCCCGACCAGGCGAAGCGCACGTCGCGCTTGGACGACGGCGCGGTGCGGAAGCGGCCAACGATCGGCTCGGAGACGGCGTTGACATCGGAGAGGTCGGCCGCCGTCATGCGGTAGAAGATGTCCTGGTCCGAAGCGAGATCGGTGAGCAGACGCTTGACGGTGTAATCGCTGGCCGGCGACGTATCGAGGCTGGCAAGCCTGGTGGCATTGGTGAAGCTTTCGGTCGTCGACACTTCATACATCACGCGCGCCGGACGATCCGTGCGCGTCCACACCATGCCGGAATTGGCGTCGACGTCGCCCGACTGCACGCCATGGGTGAAGGCCGGACGCTGGCTGGCGCGCGAATAATAAGGCAGCGCGAGCCCGGAGGCGCCGACAAGGCCGAAAGCGCTGGCCGAAGTGACGAATGCGCGGCGGGTAAGCGAAAGCTTGTTCATGGCTGTCTCCAGGATGGCGTTCGAACATCCCCGCCAAGCTCCAGCCTCAATGTTTCAGGCGTGTCTCGGAACCATGAAGTTTTGATAACAGTGAACAAGCTGATCTCCCCCCTCGTGGGACTGTTGCGTAATTGGCTGGTTGTGATTCTCTGAGACGGAAGCTCGGAGGGAATCGCAATGGCGGTGAAGCAGACGGGTCAGTTGAGCCTGGCGGAGGCATTTCTGGGCCAGAAGCTTTCTGGCGGATCCTCG
>JAEKLU010000020.1 GCA_019509685.1 Mesorhizobium sp.
GTCGTGCACATCACGCTTGCGAAACATCGACCCGCCCGTCCGCCGGTGACGGCCGGCAGGGGGTCGGATCAGCCCTGGGAGGTTTCAGGAGCAATTCCAGAAAAAGTGCGAAGCAATTTTCCGTCAGGAATTGCGGGAAACAAAGAGTGAGCAATTCCAGGAAAGGCTATGAACGCGGCTTGGTCTTCTGCGGATCGTAGTGGGCGAAGGCGACGACCCGCGCCGGCAGCCGCTTGGCATGGCCGTCGAGCTTGCCGATCTCGACCTCGGTGCCGATCTCGGCATGGGTGACGTCGAGCCTCGCCAGCGCGATGGTCTTGCCGAGCACCGGCGAGCGCATGCCTGAGGTGACGACGCCGATCTGGGCGCGGCCGACATGGACGCAGTCGCCATGGCCGACCGCCACATTGGCGTCGATATCGAGGCCAACGAGCTTGTGCTGCGGGTGCTCCTTGCGCCTGAGCAGCGCGTCACGGCCGACAAAATCGTCGGCCTTGGTCTTCAACGGCACGGTGAAGCCGATGCCGGCCTCGAATGGGTCAGTCTGGTCCGAGAATTCGTAACCGGCGAAGATCAGCCCGGCCTCGATGCGCACCATGTCGAGCGCCTGCAGGCCCATCGGCTTCAGCCCATGCGGTTGGCCGGCTTCCCAGACGGCGTCGAACACTTTTTCGGCGTCGCGCGGATGGCACCAGATCTCGTAGCCGAGCTCGCCGGTATAGCCGGTGCGCGAGACCACGACCGGAACGCCGTTGCCGCCGCCGATGCGCGCCACCGCGAAGCGGAACCATTCGAGCTCGCCGATCGACGGCTGCACCGGCGAGGTCCAGACCACGTCTTTCAATATGTCGCGGCTCTTCGGCCCTTGCACGGCAATGTTGTGCATCTGGTCGGTGGAGGAGCGCACCAGCACGTTGAGGCCAAGCTTTTTCGCCGTCTCGCGCAGCCATTCGCCGGAAAAGTCGTCACCGCCGACCCAGCGGAAATTGTCCTTGCCGAGCCGAAGCAGCGTGCCGTCGTCGATCATGCCGCCATGCTCGTAGCACATCGCCGTATAGACGACCTGGCCGACGCCGAGCTTCTTGACGTCACGGGTCAGCGTGTATTGCAGCAGCGCTTCGGCATCGGGGCCGGTGACCTCGAACTTGCGCAGCGGCGACAGGTCCATGATTACGGCCGCCTGCCGGCAGGCCCAATATTCGGCGATGGGACCTTCCTTGGCGAAGGAGTTCGCAAGCCAGTAGCCGCGATACTCCACGAAGTCGCGCGTGTGCTTGGCAAAGCTCGAATGAAAGGCTGTCTCGCGGGTCATTTTCGGTTCCGAATCGGGCTTCATGCGTCTTGCGATCGCTCGCGAGAATTTGTGCTGGCCGGAATAGGTCCGCACATGGATGTCGGTGAGGTCCCAGCCATTGGCCGGCGTGGTGTCGTCCGGGCAGGCCGAGGACACGCAAACGATATCGGTGATGGCTCTCAAGAGCACATAGTCGCCCGGGCGCGACCACGGCTCGTCCGACACCATCACGCCATGCGCGTCGATCGCGGTGTTGAAGAAGAAGTTGATCGCCATCCAGCCGGCGCGGGGATTGACGCCCTTGCCGGAAAGCGCGCCGTTGAAATTCTCCGAGCAGTTGGTGTGGCCGGGATAGCCGATGTCGTCGTAGTACTTGGCGGCACAGGCCAGCGCGAAGGCGTCGTGCCGGCCGCATGTGTCCTGGATAAACTCAACCAGCGGCTCCATGTCCTGGTCGTAATATTTCGAATGCAGGCCGGGCATCGGATAGGCCGAGCCCATCAGCGTTCGCGTCGTCGTCACATCGAGTGGCAGATCGCGACCCTTGTCCAGCTTGCGCGCCGAGAAGCACTGGAAGTCGGTGCATTGCCGGCCATCGACATCGATGATCTGCAGATAATCGCCGGCCTTGACGAAATAGGACTCGGCGGTCGCCGATTTCACCCGAAGATCGAGCACCGGATCGGCAAGCGGATCGGCAAGCTGCCCTCTGGTCTTCAGCCGGATGGTGGCGCGGCGCACCATCACCGTCAGCGGTGTTGCGGTGTTGTGGCCATCGACCAGCATCGGCCCGCCCGGCGCCGCAATCAGCAGCGCGCCGTCGCGCGCGACGGCAAAGCTCTGCTCGGTGCCGGCCGGCGTGGCGCCGCCGAAGACGCGAACCGCCTTAGGCTGGTCGAGCTGCACCTGTCGGCGTTGCAGATTGAAACGCAAAGCCGACAGGCTGTCGTCGTCTTCGGCAAGCAGCGCCTTGATGCCGGCGGCATTGCTGTTTTCCCGCTCGCCGAAAATGCTTGGATCGGTGATGCCGGATTTGTCCCAGGCCAGCAATTCGCAAGGCTGGCCGCCCTCGACATTGCTGACGCTGACGCTATCGCCGGCCTCGACGTCGATCAGCACCGCGCCATTGCCTTGCACGGTGTAGCGCTCGATGCCGGGCGGCAGGCTGATCTGCCCGGGCCGCAGGATCAGGCTGGGCTTGGGCGGCCCCGATTGGACGGCAGGGTAGGGCGACTGGCTCATCTCAACCCTCCTCCGAGCGAGAAACAAGTTTGCCTGTGTGTAAACTTATTTTAGCAGCAAGAATAGCAGGGTGATGGCGTTTGGCAAGAAGCTGGTGTCGTCATTGGTACTGTGGTTCGGGTGGGCCGTGCCGATCAGCCTGGTCTCCCAACGCCGGCGCTGCCCCTCATCCGCCCTTCGGGCACCTTCTCCCCGTAAACGGGGCGAAGGACACTGCCGCCCTCGATTTCGCTAATCGCCAACGTTGGAGAGTTGGCGCGGCGCCGCGTTCAGCTTCTTTCTCCCCGTTTATGGGGAGAAATGCCCGGCAGGGCAATGAGGGGCAGCGCCGAGCTTGAAAATTGTCGAGCTAAAACTCCTCGGAATGGCCGATCGTCACGCCATATTCCGCAGCCGAATCCAGCACCGTATGCCACAGGCTTTCAGCGAAAGTCGCGAACACCAGGAGATTGAACATTGCCTGGCCATCCGCCTGATCCTTACCGCGCCACAGCGTGACGCTCGTGTGATCCATCGACGTGGCCGCCGCCGCACCGACACCGAACACATCCGGATGCAGATCGATCGACGAGACCTTGGCGAGCATCACCCGCGCCTTGTCTCCGGAGATGCTGACCAGGACCCGCGCATGCGATTGGTCGGAAAGCGAAGCCGAGCCGGCAAAGACGGGCGCTAGCGCTTCCATCGAATGCTTGCCGCCCTTCGACAGGACAAGGAACTGGTCCGGTCCGGACCAGATCAGCGTCGCATTCGCCGCGCCGACTGCCTTCGGCGTTCCAGGCGCGGCGACGCCGAAGCGGGCCTGCGCGGCCTGCACCATGTCAGCCGCCTTGCCGCGCCGCGCCATCACCTGCACCAGGTCGAAATTGCGGATCTCGGTCAGCGACACGCCGGCATCGCCCTGTGCGCCGTATGGGCCGGCGACCAGCGCGCGGTCGAGTGGACTGCGGACGTCCCAGGAAAAATCAGCCACGCTGGCGCCCTCCATCCGGATCGTAGAAGACGGGGTTGCAGAGCTCGACATCGTAGTCCTCGCCACGCAACGGATCATGCGCGTGCACGATCTCGCCGATGCGCTCGCGGCCGCGCTCGACGAGGCCGAGCCCGATCCACTGGTCGAGCGTCGGCGAGAAGCAGACCGAGGTGACATAGCCCTGGTCGTTGCCGGGGCCGGGTGTCTCGCCCTTCGGAATGATGTGCGCGCCGGAGCGCAGGCGCCGTGCCTTGTCGACCGGCTTGATGCCGACGACGACCTGCCGGTTCGGCGCCACCAGCGCCTCGCGGCCGGCCATAACGCGGCCGATGAAATCCTTCTTGGTCGACATCATCTTGCCGAGGCCGAGATCGGCGGCCGTGGTCGTGCCGGAGAGTTCCGGTCCGGCGACATGGCCCTTTTCGACGCGCATCACGCCGAGCGCTTCGGTGCCGTAAGGCGTCACGCCGAACGGCTTTCCGGCAATCATCAGATTGCGCGCCATCGCCTCGCCGTAGCGCGCCGGCACCGAAATCTCGAACGCCATCTCGCCGGAGAAGGAGATGCGGAACAGCCGCGCCTTGATGCCGGCGCGCAAAGCGACTTCTCGCGCACCCATGAACGGGAAACCCTCGTTCGACAGGTCTTCGGCCGGATCGACGATCTCTTTCAGCAGGTCCCGCGTCTTCGGTCCGGCGATCGAGAACTGCGCCCACTGGTCGGAGACCGAGGTCAGCTGCACGTCGAGTTCGGGGAACAGCACCTGGCGGCAGAATTCGAGATGCTGCATCACCAGCCCGGCCTTGGCCGTAGTGGTGGTGAGGAAATAGTGATCCTCGGCCAGACGCGAGGTCGTGCCGTCGTCATAGACGATGCCGTCCTCGCGCAGCATCAGCCCGTAGCGCGCCTTGCCGACGGCGAGGTTGGAGAAGGTGTTGATGTAGACGCGGTCGAGGAAGGCGCCGGCATCCG
>JAEKLU010000152.1 GCA_019509685.1 Mesorhizobium sp.
ACCAGATAGATGATGTCGGCGTCGTGATGGCGCAGGAAATCGATCAGGAAATCGGCCTTGGCCGCCTTGGAGCCAAGATGCACGTCGGAAATAAACATAGCACGGAAAGTGCGGGGCTCTGCGCCTGACATCGCGATTTCACCTTTGCTTTCGCGTGCCTATGCCCCGATTCATGCAACAACCGTATGACGGTTGCGGTTGGTCCAGCCCAGGCGCTAGCTTGCGCGCAATTCAATCAGGAGAAAAACCGTCATGGATCTCGGCATTCGCGGCAAGAAAGCCATCGTCTGCGCTTCGAGCAAGGGTCTAGGAAAAGGCTGCGCCATGGCGCTGGCCGAGGCCGGATGCGATATCGTCATCAACGGCCGCAACGCCGAACTGGTGGGAAAAACCGCGGCGGAGCTGCGCGAGCGCTATGGCGTGACGGTGACGGAAGTCGTCGGCGACGTGTCGAAGCCGGAGGTGCAGAAGGCGCTGCTCGCCGCCTGTCCCGACCCGGATATCCGGATATCCTGGTCAACAACAATGGCGGCCCGCCCTTGCGCGATTTCCGCGAGCTCGACCGGGCAAAAATCCTCGAAGGCGTCACCCAGAACATGGTGACGCCGATAGAGCTGGTGCAGGCTGTTGTCGACGGCATGGCCAAGCGCGGCTTCGGCCGCATCGTCAACATCACCTCGCTGTCGGTCTATGTGCCGATCCCCGGCCTCGACCTGTCGTCCGGCGCCAGGGCCGGCCTGACGTCGTTCCTCGCCGGCGTGGCGCGCACGGTCATCGACCGCAACGTCACCATCAACAGCCTGTTGCCCGGCAAGCTCGACACCGACCGGCTGCGCGGCCCGCATGAGGCCGGCAGCGTGGAAGACCCGGCCGCGGCTGCCGCGCGCAAGACCCGCATCAGCGCCGATGTGCCGGCCAAGCGCCTCGGCACGCCGGAGGAATTCGGCCAGATCTGCGCCTTCCTGTGCTCGGTCCATGCCGGCTATCTCACCGGCCAGAACATCCCGGTCGACGGCGGGCTCTATGTCAGCGCGTTCTGAGAAGGATCGAATTCCACAGAATTTCAGACCAAAGCGCTGAATAACGCGACGATTCCAGTTTCGCGAATGTGAACGCGGCGCCTGAGCTTAGGCGTCGCGAAAAAACATCCGCGCGCGCATCCTGCCTAACGCAATTCCGAACGGAAAACCGTTTCACACTTTTCCGGGAATTGCTCTAAAAGGCTCGGAAAGCAGGAAGCAGAGGGAGGCCGCAATGGACGGCGAGAACAAGAAAACGGCCCGGTCCGACCTCGACGAGGCCGCCCTCTTCTTCCACAAATATCCGATCCCGGGAAAGCTCGAGATCCAGGCGACGAAGCCGCTCGGCAACCAGCGCGACCTGGCGCTTGCCTATTCGCCCGGCGTGGCGGCCCCTTGCCTCGAGATCCGCGACAATCCGGCGACCGCCGCCGACTACACGGCGCGCGCCAACCTGGTCGGCGTCGTCTCCAACGGCTCGGCGGTGCTCGGGCTCGGCAATATCGGCCCGCTCGCTTCCAAGCCGGTGATGGAGGGCAAGGCGGTGCTGTTCAAGAAATTCGCCGGCATCGACGTCTTCGACATCGAGATCGACGCGCCCGAGATCGACCGCATGGTCGAGACGGTCGCGGCGTTGGAGCCGACCTTCGGCGGCATCAATCTCGAGGACATCAAGGCGCCGGAATGCTTCGAGGTCGAGGAGCGGCTGAAGGCTCGCATGAGCATCCCGGTCTTCCACGACGACCAGCACGGCACGGCAATCATCGTCGCCGCCGCGGTGCTCAACGGGCTGGAACTGGCCGGCAAGGCGATTTCGGACATCAAGATCGTCACCTCGGGCGCAGGTGCCGCCGCCCTTGCCTGTCTCAACCTCTTGGTCTCGCTCGGCGCCAAGGTGGAAAACATCTGGGTCACCGACCGCTTCGGCGTCGCCCACAAGGGCCGTATCGAGGAGATGGATCGCTGGAAAGACCCTTATGTGAAGGATACCGAGGCGCGTACGCTGGCCGATGTCATTGCCGGCGCCGATGTCTTCCTTGGCCTGTCCGCCGCCGGTGTGCTGAAGCCGGAGCTTCTGCAGCATATGGCGCCGAAACCGCTGATCCTGGCCTTGGCCAACCCCAATCCCGAGATCATGCCGGAAGCGGCAAGGGCGGCGCGCCCGGACGCCATGATCTGCACCGGACGCTCGGATTTTCCCAATCAAGTCAACAATGTGCTGTGCTTTCCTTACATCTTCCGCGGCGCGCTCGACTGCGGCGCCAGCGCCATCAATGAGGAGATGAAGATGGCCGCGGTCAGGGCAATCGCCGCCCTTGCCCGCGAGGAGCCGTCGGACGTCGCGGCGCGCGCCTATTCCGGCGAGACGCCGATGTTCGGCCCGGATTTCCTGATCCCGTCGCCCTTCGACCCGCGCCTCATCCTGCGCATCGCGCCGGCGGTGGCCAAGGCTGCCTGCGACACCGGGGTGGCGACACGGCCGATCGCCGATTTCGCCGCCTATATCGATAAGCTGAACCGCTTCGTCTTCCGCTCCGGCCTGGTGATGAAGCCGGTGTTTTCCTCCGCCAAGGCGTCGAGCGCCAAGCGCGTCATCTATGCCGACGGCGAGGACGAGCGCGTGCTGCGCGCCGCCCAGGTGGTGCTGGAGGAAGGCATAGCCGAGCCGACCCTGATCGGCCGCCCGCATGTCGTGGAAGTACGCCTGAAGCGCTATGGCCTGCGCATCAAGCCGGGCGTTGACTTCGCGCTGATCAATCCCGAAGACGATCCGCGCTACCGCCACTATGTCGATCTTCTGATCGAGCTTGCCGGCCGGCGCGGCATCACCACGGAGGCCGCGCGCACCATGGTGCGCACCGACAACACGGTGATCGCGGCGCTGGCGCTGAAGCGGGGCGACGCCGACGCCATGATCTGCGGCCTCGAAGGCCGCTTCGAGCGGCATCTGCGCAACGTCACGCTGATCATCGGGCCACGCGCCGGCATCAAGGATTATGACCTGTCGACGCTGTCGATGCTGATCTCCCAGCGCGGCATCATTTTCCTCACCGACACACATGTTTCGGTCGATCCTACTGCGGAGGAGATCGCCGAGATGACAGTGTTGGCGGCGGAGGAAATCCAGCGCTTCGGCATCGAGCCGAAGGCGGCGCTCCTGTCGCACTCGGATTTCGGCTCGCGCGACTCGGCAAGTGCGCTGAAGATGCGCCAGGCGGCGGCAATCCTCGGCCGCATCGCGCCGGATTTGCAATGCGACGGCGAAATGCACGCCGACACCGCATTGTCGGAGCATCTGCGCCAGCGTGTCTATCCGCATTCGCGGCTGAAGGGCGAGGCCAACCTTCTGGTGTTCCCTAACCTCGATTCGGCCAACATCACGCTGACGGCGCTGCGCGCCATGATGGACGCGCTGCATGTCGGGCCGATCCTGCTTGGCACCGACAAGCCGGCGCACATCCTGACGCCGTCGGTGA
Source organism: Mesorhizobium sp. (assembly GCA_019509685.1). Next base: position 3,497 of record JAEKLU010000152.1, read on the forward strand.
CCTCGCGCGGCGTCGTCAACCTGACAGCGCTGGCCGTGGTCGAGGCCGCGCACAAGGCACAGGCGCTGGCACCGCTCTGAGTCAGATTGGCGCGAAGCCGCTTTGTCGACGCAGCCCCGCCAGCACCGACGTCGGGCGATTTGGGTCGAGATCGCCTTTGGTTGTAGATTGAGGAAACGGTTAACCGCGAATCCGGTAGCATCCCGACAGACGGGCTAGCAGGGGTTGGCACATGACGCGCGGAGGGTTGAGGCTGACCCATCTTGCGGCGCTGCTTGCAGCGCTTGCCGCCTCGGCCGTTGCCGTGACAGAACCGCAGGCGGCGTCGCGCACCTGCCGCCAGCTCGAAGCCGAACTTGCCGCCACGCGCGGCGGTGGCGGCGGACCCAGCCTGATCCGCAAATATGACGACGCCATCCAGCGCCAGCGCGAGCAGCTCGCCAAGGCACGCAGCCGTGCAAGCGACGCCAATTGCGGCTTCTCGCTGTTTTCCCGCAATGTCAGCCAATGCGCCACGATCAATGTCTCGATCCAGCGCATGAACGCCAATCTCGACACCTTGCAGGCCAAGCGCGAGCGGCTGGCCGCCGGCGGCACACGGCGCGACCGCGGCCGCATCCTGGCGGCGCTCGATGCCAATGGCTGCCGCGACGACGAGATCGCGCCACGGCGCGCGCCAAACCAGGAGGCTGCCCGCGACAATGGCGGCGGCAGTCTGTTCGAGCAGCTTTTCGGACGGCAGGATCCGGGCAGCCCGACGCTGGACGACGTGCCGGAGGAAGCGGACGTCCCGCCTGATGATCCGAGCGTGCGCAATATCCGCCGCGTCATCAACCAGCCCGACGGCATGGACCTGCCGAGATTGGGCGGCGAGTTCCACACGATGTGCGTGCGCACCTGCGACGGCTATTTCTTCCCGATGTCGAACGCGGCTTCCGTCGGTGATTTCGAACGCGACCAGAAAAATTGCGAATCGAGCTGCCCCGGCACGGAGATGCAGGTCTTCTATTCGCGTGGAATGGACGACGATTCGGGCTCGATGACCTCGTCGGCGACAGGCCAGCCCTACAGCGAGTTGCCCAGCGCCTATCTCTACAAGCAGGCCAATTATTCGCGGCCGCCGAGTTGCGGCTGCAATGCGCAGGCCGGCAATTTCTCGATCATCGGCGGCAATCCGCCCAATCCCGAACAGTCCCAGCCGGAAAGTGAAACAACGCCATTCATTCCGGTGCCGGCGATCAAACCCGACCCGGGCGCCGATCCGGAAACGCTGGCCAATGCCCAGGGCGGGCTCGACCGCGAGGCGATCAAGCGCCTCACCACCAAGGTGCCGGTATCGCCTGTGTCGGCGCTGCCGCCGGATCAGCGCAAGGTCAGGGTCGTCGGGCCAGCGTTCCTTCCCGACCCATCAGCGGCAATAGATCTGAAAGCTCCGGCCCCG
>JAEKLU010000153.1 GCA_019509685.1 Mesorhizobium sp.
ACTTCGCACCACGGCGCTGTGACGTGGATCATGACTGGACCACCAGCCTTGAGCGCTTCGTCGAAACCGGGAATGGTTTCGTCGCCATTGTGGCCCAGCGCCGGGCCGACGGCGGCAGCGATACCGGCAACAGCCGAGATGATCAGAAAATGACGACGTTGCATGTTATGCGATCTCCTTCCAGTTTGACGCAGCGAGTTCGGGGGCAAAGTGGTCGAACAGGAGATCTGCCGCTTCGGCCGCCTCCGAGGGGGCGGTGATGGTGAGGACCGCTCCGTGAGAATTGCTCTTCAGGTCAAAGGTGAGGAAGGCGCAGCAGATTTGCTCCTTGCGCATCAAATCGGTGACCTCTTCCAGCGCTTCTCGCCCATAGGTCAGTTTGAGTGACAGCGGCGTGCGCTCGGCGTGACGAAGTGACCGACGGGCCAACGCGCGAATGCCAGCAACACGCTCCTTGAAATCAGAGGCGCCAAGAGTGCAGGCGATGGACAGCGTGTTATTCTCGGCCGCAGGGGCGCAGGAGGGTCCGCAGTTGCTTTCGTTCTGGGCCATCAACGATTGAAACGTGGAGGCGGGCGCGGCTTTGCGACGGGAGAGAAGATAAACCCCGCCGAGCGGCACAGCGAGCGCGAGGAGGCCAAGGCCCCACGTACACGCGGCATCGGCGATGGCTACCATGCTCGTGCCGACCAGAGCCGCCGGCACCACGGCGACGGCGCAGCAGGCCGCACAGGCGGTGGCGGTGGCGGTACCAGCCCATTTCAGGGTGCTGTTCATCAAAACGGCCTTTCCAGTTTCTACCTTGGCAATGGCGTACTCCTTCAAGTAACTTGAGGTTCAAGGAGTTTTTTCGATGAACCTTCACATCCGCGTGTTCGGCATTGGGGCGCTCGCAAAGGCCGCAGGCGTGACGACGCCCACCATCCGCTACTACGAAGAGATCGGTTTGCTGCCTCCCGCTCCTCGGACTGCCGGTGGTCAACGCACCTATGACGACGACGATCTGGGGCGGTTGACGTTCATCAAACAATGCCGGGACTTCGGCTTCGGTATCGATCAGGTGCGCCTGTTGTTAGACCTGTCGATCAGCACCGACCGGGACTGCGTGGAAACGCGTGACATTGCCCAAAGGCATCTTGACGAGGTTCGCGAGAAGCTCGCTGACCTACGGCTGCTCGAACGCCGACTGGAGAGCTTTGTGACGCGCTGCAATGCCGCCTGTGCTGGCGGTCCCGGCCAAGACTGTGTGATCTTCAAGGACATGGCCGCGCCAACCAAGGGCGGCTGCTGCAGATGAGCGTGCCACAAGCCGCCTAGAGCGTTTCACCGTTTCATGGAAACGGCGAAGCGCTCTAACTCTTTGTTTTGACGCAATTCCGGACGGAAAACCGCTCACACTTTTCCTGGAATTGCTCTAGGGCTTCAGCCTCGGCCCCTCGCAAAAAAATCCGGATGGTCTTCCATTGCCGCCGCGATGATGCGCAGCGAGGCGGCGATTTGCAGCATTTCGAGCCGGTCGCTGCGTTCGGCGATGGTGGCCGCATATTGGCGCGCCACGGCAATGGTCGCGGTTTGCGGCTCGCCCGGTCGTCTGAACAGCAATTCCCGCGCCAGGCCGCGCAGGAAATTGACGATGGATTCCGCCGTCTCGCGCGCAACGGCGGAGTTCAGCTGCGCGTGGCGCAGCCGGAGCACCTCCAGCCCGACGGTAACGGCGGCAATGCTGCCGCTCAACATGGGATCGCCCTTGCGGCCCGTCTGCTGCACCTGCGGCATCAACTGGTTGATCCGGTCATAGGCCAGGCTTTCGAAGGCCAGGCGCCGCGGGACGCGCTCATGCAGGCAAAGCCGCGCCAGGTCCTCTCGCATTGCCTGGCAGATACGCTCGACGGTGACCCAGGGATTGGCCGGCAGCACGACGATGAAGACGCCGATGGCAATCAGGATGCCGACCAGGATCGACGCCGACCCGGCGAAGAACGGCCCGGGATCATAGATCATGCCCTGGTGCGGGCTGAGGAAGGCGAGGAAGTTGATGGCGAATGCGGTGGCGACGCCAACATGACGCGGATTGGCCATGCCGAGCGCCGCCGGCACCATGATCGGCACGACGAACAGCGTGAACCAGCCGAAGCCCGGAAGCGCCGGCAGCGCGACCTGGCCAACCAGGAAGGCAAAGGGCAAGGCAATCAGCGTCCCGGTGAAGAAGCCCCAGGCCGACTGCACGGGATCGGGGCGTGAGGCAAACAGGCTGGAAACAACGGAAACGAGAATGACCGTCCCTGCCGCTTCCGACCATTTGGTGGTCAGCCAGAAGATCGCAACCAGCAGCGTGGCAAGCGCTGCCCGGACAGCGTTGCGCCAAGCGGCTTGATAGTCGCGGTGCACGACCAGCGCCGGCTGGCCCCGTTCACGCGATTGCCGGGACACAGGCGAGCGCAGCGCGTCCAGCCCGCGCATGACCTGCTTCAGAGCTTCGGCGAAGTCACCGGCTATGGTGAGGCGGGTGATGGTGCCGACCTTGTCCTCGCTGGTCTCGTCAGGAACGGCCGGCATTTCCTTTGCCTGGCCGGCGATCGCGTCGAGCCTGGCCACCCAAGGGCCTGTGTCATCCAGCGCGCCGGGCGTTGTCGCCAGCTCGCCGACGAAGGCTTTCAAGTCGCTGCGCATGGGGATGAGCGCCGCGTTCTTCGGCCTGCGGTGGCTGTGCAGCGCGCGCGCCGCCGAGAGCGCCCACAGAAGCTGTCCGATCGTGCGCCTGACGGGATGGGCGCGGGTTGCCAGGCTAGGCGCCTCGAGCCGGGCATAGGTGCGCATCTCGGCAAGTGTCTGGGCATCGGTGATCAGCTTGCGTTGCAGCGCGGCGAGACTTGCCGCATCGCCATCGGCGAAAGCGCCGGATGCATATTCGGCGAGATCGAGAATGCTGCGCTTCAACCTGGAAATGATGGCGTCGGCGGCGAGCTTCGGCAGGATCAGCCGGCTGGTGACGCCGGCGCAGACGATGCCGATCACGATCTCGGCGCAGCGCGCCACCGCCAGGTCGACGACGCCATGCGGCTGGCCGAAAGCCGGCAGGCTGATGATCATCGCCGTGTAGCCGGCAAGAGCGGCGCCATAGGCTTCCGGATTGCGCAGCAAGGAGGAGACCAGCGTGCAGATACCTATCCAGACGGCAAGCGCGGTGACCAGCAGCCAGGGATTGGTGCCGAAAACGGAAGTGATGCCGACCGCCGCGATGCCGCCGGCAAGCGTGCCGAGCAGCCGGTAAAAGCCCTTCGCCAGCACCATGCCGGCAACCGGCTGGGCAACGATGAACACCGTCATCATCGCCCATTGCGGATGGTCGAGCTTGAGAGCGTAAGCCGCGAAAAGCGCGATCAGCCCGGCGGAAACCGTGCGGAGCGCAAAGATCCAGTCAGACCGGGTTGGCTGGATCAGTCCGCTCAGCGGTGTTTCGACAAGCTCTTTCAGCCGCGTCCAGGTCACATTCAACTCTCCGTACAAGAGCTGTTATGGATCAGCAGGCGTTCAGATATCCAGCACGTCCGTCTCGGCGAATTCGGCGCGCTCCTGGATGAAGCGGAAGCGTGCCTCGGGCTTGGTGCCCATCAGCGCGTCGACGGCATCCTTGGTGGATGAGCCGACTTCGTTCACATCGACCCTGAGCAGCGTGCGCTTCCTCGGGTCCATCGTGGTCTCCTTGAGCTGCGCGGCCATCATCTCGCCCAGGCCCTTGAAGCGGCCGATCTCGACCTTGCCGCGCCCGGTGAACTCGGTGCGCAGGAGCTCATCCTTGTGAGCGTCATCGCGCGCATAGGCGACCTTGCCGCCTTGCCTGATCGAATAGAGCGGCGGCACGGCCATGAACAGATGGCCGCCGCGGATCAGGTTCGGCATCTCCTGGTAGAAGAAGGTGATCAGCAGCGAGGCGATATGGGCGCCGTCGACATCGGCGTCGGTCATGATGATCACGCGGTCGTAGCGCAAATCCTCATCGCGGTATTTCGTCCGCGTGCCGCAGCCGAGGGCCTGGATCAGATCGGAGATCTGCTGGTTGCCGGCGAGCTTGTCGTTGCCGGCGCTGGCGACGTTGAGGATCTTGCCGCGCAGCGGCAGCACGGCCTGGCTGGCGCGGTCGCGTGCCTGCTTGGCCGAACCGCCGGCCGAGTCCCCTTCGACGATGAAGATCTCGGCGCCGGCGGCGGCGTTCTGCGTGCAGTCGGCGAGCTTGCCCGGAAGGCGCAGCTTGCGCACCGCGCTTTTGCGCGAGACTTCCTTTTCCTGGCGCCGGCGCACACGCTCGTCGGCGCGCGCGATCACCCATTCGAGAAGCTTCGAGGCTTCCTGCGGATTGTCGGCCAGCCAATGGTCGAACGGATCGCGCAGCGCGTTTTCGACGATGCGCATCGCCTCGATGGTGGCCAGCCTGTCCT
>JAEKLU010000154.1 GCA_019509685.1 Mesorhizobium sp.
CGTCGGCGTTCCGGATCCTGGCGCAACTGCCGGTTAGCTGAAGGGTTGGGCTCAGCTCGGATCTTGCCGGCGCTTTCGGCCAAGGACTGTCGCTGCCCGCGTAGCCGGCGTCCTCCAACATCGCGTTAGCGACCAACCAGGGGGCCGACTGCCAACAGATTTTCCTGGATCAATGGAAAGACGATACGCGGCTTTCGGTGCGGTCGCATCCAATGGCAGTGCATGCTATTGCCGGCACATGTCGACTTGGACCTCGGACGCCACAGCGCCTCGTTCCACTTGGTTCCTGCGTGGTGTTCGCGCGGCCTTTTCCCTGCCTGGCCTGATCCTCATCAGCTCGTTCATTGGCTTTGCCGCACTGGCGAAAGACGCCGGGGTCACAGCGACACAGGCCGCTTTCATGACCGGAACGGTGTGGGCGCTGCCATCCATGGTCGTGCTGGTGGGCGCGATCGCCTCGGGAGCGGCGCTGCCGGCGGCGATGTTCGCCGTGACGTTGTCCGCCATACGTCTGATGCCGATGGTGATGGCGCTCGTACCCGAGATGCGCACCGGGAAGACCCGGCAATGCGTACTCTATCTCCTCGCGCATTTCGTGGCCGTGACCTCCTGGGTGCTGGCCATGGAACGCCTCAAGCGCGTCCCGCCTCATATGCGTACGACATATTATGCCGGCCTCGGCGGCACGCTGGTGACGACGAATATCATCGTCGTGACCGTCGTCTATGCGGTGGCGGATGCGCTGCCGTCCGCGGTTTCGGCGGCGTTGCTGATGTTAACGCCGATGTATTTCCTGACCTCGTTGTGGGGTTCCGCACGCGAACGGGTAGGGCATGTTGCAATGGTCCTGGGCCTCGTCCTCGGACCGGTCTTCCACATAGTGTTGCCACAGATCGATTTGCTGGTCGCCGGATTGATCGGCGGCACGACCGCCTATGGCTGGCACCTGTGGCGGCGCAAGGCGCGCGCAGCGTGAGTTACTTTTCCAGCGGCGCCTGGTGGTGGCCATACATGTTCATTCTCGTCGCCGGTTTCGCCGCGACCGATATCTGGCGCTTCCTCGGTGTCTATCTCGGCGGCAAGCTTTCCGAAGATTCAGATCTGTTGGTTCTGGTTCGCACCATGGCGACGGCGCTTGTTGCCGCCGTCATCGGCAATCTGATTGTCTTTCCAGGCGGCGCGCTTGCGCATACGTCGCTTGCCTTGAGAATAGCGGCGGCGGCCTTGGGTTTCGTCGCCTATCTGGTGTGGGGAAAGCGCATGGTCGTCGGCATCGCCACAGCCGAGTTCCTGCTGCTGGCAGGACTTCATCTGAACTTTTGATTGCGCGTCTTCTCAGCCCGCCAGCGCCGCCCGGATCTTGCCGGCGTTTTCGACCAGCACTTCCGGCTTCTCCATCTGCCCGGTGTGCGGCTTCAAGGCGATGCCCTCGAAGCGCGGCACGACGTGGACGTGAAGATGGTAGACGGTCTGGCCCGAGGCCGGTTCGTTGAACTGCATGATGGTGACGCCGTCGGCATTGAAGGCTTTTTTCACCGCCACCGTCACTTTCTGGACTGCGGCAAACAACGAGCCGAGAACTGCCGGATCGGCATCGAGCATGTTGCGCGACGGCGCTTTCGGCACCACCAAAGTATGGCCGGGCCCTTGCGGCATCACATCCATGAAGGCGACCACGGCTTCATCCTCATAGACGCGGTGCGACGGGATCTCGCCGCGTAGGATTTTGGCAAAGATGTTGCCTGGATCATAGGCTTCGGCCATGGCGGGAGGCTCCCTTTGTGCACGCCCCCGGTGTAGCGAAGCCATCCGTGGCCGACAAGCCGGTCAGGCAGCGTCGCCGAACTTAGTCCTCGAGATCCTTGCGGAAGGGCGTGTGCTCTTCGAGATATTCGCTCATCCGCTCGACCTCGCGCCGTTCGCGGCGCAGATAGTCGGCGACGGCGTTGCGCAGGCCGGGGTGGGAAATGTAGTGCGCTGAGTGCATCGTCACCGGCCTATAGCCGCGCGCCAGCTTGTGCTCGCCTTGTGCGCCGGCCTCGACCACCTTCAGCTTGCGCTCGATGGCGAAATCGATCGCCTGGTGGTAGCAGACCTCGAAATGCAGGAAGGGGTGGTCCTCGACGCAGCCCCAGTTGCGGCCGTAGAGCGCATCGGAGCCGATGAAATTGATGGCGCCGGCGATGTAGCGGCCGTTGCGCTTGGCCATCACCAGCAGGATGTCGTCGGCCATGCGCTCGCCGATCAGCGAGAAGAATTTGCGGTTGAGATAGGGCCGGCCCCATTTGCGGCCGCCGGTGTCCATATAGAAGGCGTAGAAATCGTCCCAGGCGCGCTCGGTGATGTCCTTGCCGGTCAGCCAGTCGATCGAGATGCCATCGGCAAGCGCCTCGCGCCGCTCCTTCTTCATCGCCTTGCGCTTGCGCGAGGCAAGCGTGGCGAGGAAGTCGTCATAGGCCGAAAAGCCTTCGTTGAAGAAATGAAACTGCTGATCTGTGCGATGTAGGAAGCCGGCCGCCTCCAGCGTCGCGACGTCGGCTTCGGTGGCGAAGGTGACATGCGCCGAAGAGACGCCGAGCTTGTCGGTGACGAGTTTCAGGCCGGCGGCGAGGCCTGCCTTTACCGCGCCGGCATCTTCGCCCTTGCCGACCAGCAGGCGAGGGCCGGTGACCGGTGTGAACGGCACCGAGCATTGCAGTTTGGGATAATAGCTCCCGCCGGCGCGCTCAAACGCATCCGACCAGCCATGGTCGAAAACATATTCGCCCTGGCTGTGCGATTTGAGATAGCCGGGCACCGCGCCGAGCAGTCGGCCTTGCGCCGTCTCCAGCCGCAAATGATGGCCTTGCCAGCCGGTGCGGCGCACGGCGCAGCCGGAATCTTCCAGCGCGCTCAGAAAAGCGAATGAAACGAGCGGGTTGTAGCCGTTTTCTTTGTCGTCGCGCGTGGTGCCGGCAAAGCCGTTCCATTCCTCGCAGGTGAACGCGCCGATACCGGCGGCGACGCGGATCGCGTAATCCGCGTTCGCCGCTTGTCCATCATTGTCGTCACCCTGATCCATGGGGCTTATTTAAGCTCCGTCGGGGCCGCTACAAGTCACGTTTGAGGGACCTTGATCAAGCTACTTTCACAAGGTCGGGCTCAAAGCCCTCAAAAGTCATCTGGTCGGCATATTGGAAGGTGAGGTCGACCGCCGGCTGGTCGTGCACCGTCCAGGTGATGACGGGCATTTTGAGCTTTTCGCGCACGAAGCTGACGAAGGGATTGGGCAGGTCGCCGGCGGCGTAGGACGTGAAGGCGAGGTCGTGGGCGAGCATCGCGAAATGCGCCTCGATCAGCTGGTTGTCCTTGCCATAGGCGGTCAGCCCGCCGGGGATCCCAGGCGCTTGCCTGGCGAAATCGCGGATCAGCCAATGGTCAAACGACATGATCGCGACCTTGCCCTTGTAACGCTTGAGCAAGCGGCCGACGCTCGCCACCAGGCCTTCGTCGTGACCGGGAACGCCTTTCAACTCGACGACGAGCGGCACGCGGCCGTCGATCAGGTCGAGCGCTTCCTGCAGCGTTGGGATATGGTCGCTTGTGCCGCCGATCTTGAGGGCCGTGAGCTCACCCGCCGTGCGCTGCCAGATGAACCCGTTCTCACCCGTCAGGCGTTTCAGATCGCCGTCATGGATGATGACGGGAACGCCGTCCAACGAGATATGCACGTCGCATTCGATCGCATAGCCGCGTTCGGCCGCCGCGGCGAAGGCCGACAGCGTGTTCTCCCAACGGGTCTTGTTCATGTCGTGGAGGCCGCGATGCGCGACAGGGCGGGCAATCAGCCAGGAAAGATCGGTCATAACAGGCCTCACGCGACTTCGAAGATCGCTTCGATCTCGACCGCCGCATTGAGCGGCAGCGAGGCGGTGCCGACGGCCGAGCGCGCATGCTTGCCGCGCTCGCCGAGCACCGCCACCAGGAAGTCGGACGCGCCGTTGGCGACCAGATGTTGCTCCACGAAATCCGGCGTGGAGGCGACGAAGACGGTGATTTTGACCAGGCGGGTTATTTTTTCGAGATCGCCAAGCGCGGCCTTCGCCTGCGCCAGGATGTTGATAGCGCAGAATTTCGCGCCTTCCTTGCCGGCGGCCGTGTCGATGTCACGGCCAAGCAATCCGCTTGCCTGCAGCTTACCGTCCTTGAGCGGCAGCTGGCCGGCGGTGAACAGCATGTTGCCGGTGCGGCAATAGGGCACGTAGTTGGCGGCGGGCGCCGCGGCGGCTGGAAGAGTGACGCCAAGATCGCTTAGCCGCTTTTCGATTGTTTCGCTCATTGGTTTTCCCTATTGCTGGAAGGCGCCGCGTCGGCCGGGCCGAAATTGCTATTTTTGCCTCGCTTCCGCCACGACTTTTTTTAAGCTGGACCATCTTTACCATCTTTACCTGCGGTCTGCCATCGGCCGCGACGATCGGAGTATCTCATGCGCGCATCGCGCCTTTTTCTCGCTGCCGCGCTTGCCTCGGCGGTGTTCCCGATGGCTCCGGCCTTTGCCGTGCCCGCGCTGCAGGCGCACCGCGCCGTCTACGATCTCACGCTCGACAAAGCGTCGGACCGCTCGGGCATCACCGGCATCACCGGACGCATGGTCTATGAGTTCAACGGCTCGGCCTGCGAGGGCTATACGGTAAAATTCCGCTTCGTCACCCAGATCGTCACCAACGACAACACCCGGTTGACCGACCAGCAGACGACCACCTTCGAGGATGCCGAAGGCAAGACCTTTTCCTTCGTGACCAAATCCTTCGTCGACCAGAATCTCGACAAGGAGGTCAAGGGAACGGCCGTCAAAGAGGCGAAAGGCCTCAAGGTCGATATCGACAAGCCGGAGAAGAACAGCGTCGAGCTCTCGGCCACGCAGTTCCCGACGCAGCACCTGGTCGAGCTGATAGGCAAGGCCGAAAAGGGCGAGAATTTTTACCAGACCAATCTGTTCGACGGCTCGGAAGACGCCAACAAGGTGATGGCGACCACCGTCGTCGTCGGCAAGAAGACCGAGGCCGACAAATCCGATCCCGAAGCGCCGGCGCTGGCCAAGCTCGCGACCGACAAATACTGGCCGGTCGACATCGCCTATTTCGACGACACCGACAAATCGGGCGGAGAGACGCCGGAATATCGGATCAGCTTCAAGCTGCATGAGAACGGCATCACCCGCGACCTCGTCATGGACTATGGCGACTTCTCGATGACCGGCAAGCTGGTCAACCTGTCGTTGTTCGACCAGACCAAGCCTTGCCCGGTTTCGAAGTAAGCCCAACCAGGCGCGCCTGATGGCGGTCTATGTCGATGCGGCGATCTGGAAGTGGGCTGGCCGACGCTGGTGCCATCTGCTTGCCGACGATACCGACGAGTTGCACCGTTTCGCCGCGGAGCTTGGCCTGAAGCGCTCGACCTATCAGGGACCGCCCAAGACGTCGGCGCCGCATTACGATATAACCAGTTTCGAGCGCGTCCGCGCGGTGCGGCTTGGCGCGATCGAATGCAGCCGCGAGGAGATCGTTGCGGTCTTCCGCCGCGTTCGGGTGCCCAACGGGAAGGTAAAACGATGACGGTGACGGCGTTCCTGGCCTATTGCATCGCAATCACATTGGCGGCCGCGACGCCTGGGCCGGCGATGTTCGCGGTCATCACCAATGGCGTCTCGCGTGGCTTCATCCGCGCCTTCATGGCTGGCGTCGGCGTTGCCGCCGGCGATGCCGTTCTGGTCACCCTGGCGTTGCTCGGCCTGGTAGCCCTGGCCCAGACATTCGAGTGGGTCTTTCTTCTGGTGAAATACGCCGGCGCCGCCTACCTGGTGTTTCTCGGCATCCGGATGTGGCGGGCCGCGGCCATGCAATCGGATGAACCTCATCAGGCGCAGACGCGGCTGTCGCGCTCCTTCTTCCTCGGCGCATCCATCGCGCTCGGCAATCCGAAGGCGATCCTGTTCCATGCCTCGATCATGCCGCTGATCCTGAACCTCAACACCATGACCTTTGCCGACGGCCTGCTCGTCGTGCTTGTCGTGGTCAGCGTCAACATCATCACCATGGGCCTCTATGCCGCGCTTGCCGGGCGGGCCGCCGGGTGGTTCAAGACCCCGAAGCGCATGCGCCTCATGAACAGGCTCGCCGGCGGCGCGATGATCGGCACCGGTGCGCTGATTGCCGCACGTTGAGCCGTGACGCGTCGCACGGCTTGCGTTTATAGCGCTTCCCCTCTATATGCGCGCTCATTCCACACACGGACTTTGGTGTCTGCCCGGGAGAAATCCGGCTGAAACCTCCGGTGGCATCAGGACATCCTGTCCGAAATGCCTGTGTCCGTGGAGGCCAACCGGAAAGGAAATAAAGAATGGCTCTGCCAGATTTCAGCATGCGCCAGCTTTTGGAAGCTGGTGTTCACTTCGGCCACCAGACCCACCGCTGGAACCCGAAGATGGCGCCTTACATCTACGGCGCCCGCAACAACATCCACATCATCGACCTGTCGCAGACTGTGCCTTTGCTGCACCAGGCTCTGAAGCAGGTGTCCGACACCGTCGCCAAGGGCGGCCGCGTGCTGTTCGTCGGCACCAAGCGCCAGGCTTCCGACATCGTCGCCGACGCCGCGCAGCGCTCGGCCCAGTACTATGTCAACTCGCGTTGGCTGGGCGGCATGCTCACCAACTGGAAGACGATCTCGAACTCGATCCAGCGCCTGCGCAAGCTCGACGAACTGCTCGCCGGCGAGGCCCAGGGCCTCACCAAGAAGGAGCGCCTCAACCTCGACCGCGAACGCGAGAAGCTCGACAAGGCGCTGGGCGGCATCAAGGACATGGGCTCGACGCCTGACCTGATGTTCGTCATCGACACCAACAAGGAAGCGATCGCCATCCTGGAGGCCAAGCGCCTCGGCATCCCGGTCGTCGCCCTCATCGATTCGAACTGCGATCCGGACAAGATCGACTTCCCGATCCCCGGCAATGATGACGCTGCCCGCGCCATCCAGCTCTATTGCGACCTGATCGCCAAGGCTGCCCTCGACGGCATCGCTCGCCAGCAGGGCGCGCTCGGCGTCGACATCGGCGCTTCGGCCGAGGCTCCGATCGAGCCGGCGCTCGACGCGGCTCCGGCGGCCGAGACCCCGGAAGCCTGATAAACGAAGGCCGCTTGCGGCCTTCATCTTTCTAATATTTTGGCACGCTAAACGGACGCACCATCGAATGCCGATGGTGCGTCGGTGCATTTAACAAAGAGGCGACAATGAGCATTTCGGCTGCACAGGTCAAAGAACTCCGCGACTTGACCGGCGCGGGCATGATGGACTGCAAGGCGGCGTTGACCGAGACCAACGGCAACATGGAAGAAGCCGTCGACTGGCTGCGCAAGAAGGGCATCTCCAAGGCCGACAAGAAGGCTGGCCGCACTGCCGCCGAAGGTCTGATCGGCGTCGATTCCGGCGTCCGCGAGGCTGCCGTCGTCGAGGTCAATTCCGAGACCGACTTCGTTGCCCGCAACGAGCAGTTCCAGGAGATCGTCCGCAACGTCGCCAAGGTTGCGCTCGCTTATGGCACGACGGAAGCCGTGGCCGCCGCGAAGTATCCGGGTTCCGACAAATCGGTCGCCGACACCATCAAGGACGCCGTCGGCACCATTGGCGAGAACATGAGCTTCCGCCGCTCGGCCAAGCTCTCCGTTCCGCACGGCGCGGTTGCGACCTACGTCCACAACGCGGTTGCCGACAACCTCGGCAAGCTCGGCGTGTTGGTTGCTATCGAGACCACCGGCAATGAGCATGCCGCCAAGGCCTTTGGCCGTCAGGTCGCCATGCATGTCGCCGCCACCAACCCGATGGCGCTGACTGCGGAACAGATCGATCCTGCCGCTGTCGAGCGCGAAAAGGCGATCTTCTCCGACCAGGCGCGTCAGTCCGGCAAGCCGGAAGCCATCATCGAAAAGATGGTCGAGGGCCGCCTGCGCAAATTCTACGAGGAAGTCGTGC
>JAEKLU010000155.1 GCA_019509685.1 Mesorhizobium sp.
CAGCTTGCCTTGGCCCTCCAGCGTCCGGTTGTGAGCCAGCGAATCGGCGTCTAGCCTTGCCCCGCGTTCCGGGATCAGCGCGTAAAGGTCCTTTTCCTCGCCATAGACCAGCAGCACATATTTCATTTGAAGCTCCCTTCCTGCGATGAACCATAAGAGGCGATGACGAGCGTGTCAGCCTTGCCCGCGACGTGGTCGAGAAGGCACGCGCCTATGCCAATGACAGCGACGGCCACAAGCAGCCGGCCAAAACCGGATGCCGGCGGACCGAGCCAGGGATCTTGCCGCCGGGCGATTGGGCGCTTCCAGAGTGTGAAAAGCAGATTGTCCATTTCGAACCTCCATCCGGCCGCGAAAATCCATGGCCGCCCGCAGGACGATCCGGCCGACCGGAAGTCGACATTTTTGCACGCGCATTTTTGAGAGATTTTTGGCGCCCGCCGGGAACCCTGGCGCGGTTGCTTCAACGGTATGGATGGTCTTCCGCCGCGCCCGCGCTATAGTCCTGAAGAACGCCGGCGTCCCGCTGGCGCAACCCTCGACACTCAAGGAGGAACTTCATGGACCGCACCGCAAACGCCGTCTGGAAAGGCAATCTGAAGGAAGGCAAGGGCACAATCGACACGCAGAGCGGGACGCTCAAGGGCACGCCCTATTCGTTCAAGGCGCGTTTCGAGGACGAGAGCGGCAAGTCGGGCACCAATCCCGAAGAGTTGATCGCCGCCGCCCATGCCGGCTGCTACGCCATGCAGCTCTCGCACTTCCTCGCCGAAAACGGCACGCCGGCAACCGAGCTCGACGCCAAGGCCGTGGTGACCCTGGTTCCCGGCACCGGCATCACCGGCAGCGCCATCACCCTGGTCGGCAAAGTGCCGGGCATCGACGCCGCGAAGTTCAAGGAACTGGCCGAGAAGGCCAAGGCGGAGTGCCCGGTATCGAAGGCGCTCGGCGCGATCAAGGTTTCGCTGGACGCGAAGTTGGGCTGAGCTAGCTTGCTCGGGGTAGCGATCCTTCGCCCCCTCGCACCAACGTTTCTGGTGAGCTAAGCGCCCAGCGCTTCGATCTTTGCCCGCAAGGCCGCGACCTCTTCCTCCAGCGCGCTGACCCGCGCCTCAAGGTCGGAGCCGGGCACGACCGGCGCACTGCGCAGCAACGATAGTGCCGCGACGTCGACCGGGCCAGCGAGGAGGTGCACATAGCGGTCCTCGCGCTGGCCCGGCCCGCGCGAGATTTCCTGGACCAGCGGCGGTCTGCGGCCGATCAGCATATCGAGTTCACCGCGCAGCCCCTCGATCGACGAAAACCGCGCCATGCGCTCAGCTCGCGCCAACAGCTCATGCGCCGTCTGTGGCCCGCGCAACAGGAGCAGGCCGAGCACCGCGCTCTGCGGCGTGGTCAGCGAGAAGCGCTGCGCCATCTGATGCTCGTAGCGCTCGACGCGCGAGCCGAACATCTGCCGCACCAGCCCCTTCTGCTCGAGCAGCTTCAGGGCCCGGTGCACCTCCGTCTGCTCCAGCGCCATGACCGGCTCGCGCGCCGTCTTCTGGTTGGCGGCGGCGAGTGCGGCATTGAGCGTCAGCGGATAGACATCCGGCGTCAGCTCCTTCTTCTCGATCAGGCAGCCGAGCACGCGCGCTTCGACGGCGGAGAGGATGGGAAGGTCATCACTCATTGAGTTGCAATCCTTTCTAGCGCCGGCGGGGCAGCGCCCCCCTCTGTCCTGCCGGACATCTCCCCCACAAGGGGGGAGATCAGCAGCTTGGCCGACGACGCATCATCCTTCAACCTCGGAGATTGGCGAAAGCCGCGATGACAGCCAATCTCCCCACCTGTGGGGGAGATGTCCGGCAGGACAGAGGGGGGCGCGAAGGATCGCTGCGTTCGAAAGCGAGCGACCTAAACCCGCCGCTCCACCATCATCTTCTTGATCTCCGCGATCGCCTTGGCCGGGTTCAGCCCCTTAGGGCAGGTCTGCGCGCAGTTCATGATGGTGTGGCAGCGGTAGAGCCGGAACGGGTCTTCGAGATTGTCGAGCCGCTCGCCCGTCGCCTCGTCGCGGCTGTCGATCAGCCAGCGATAGGCCTGCAAAAGCGTCGCCGGGCCGAGATAGCGATCGCCGTTCCACCAATAGCTCGGGCACGATGTCGAGCAGCAGGCGCACAAGATGCATTCATAGAGCCCGTCGAGCTTCTCGCGGTCCTCATGGCTCTGCAGCCATTCCTTAGCCGGCTGCGGCGAGACCGTCTTGAGCCATGGCTCGATCGAAGCGTGCTGGGCGTAGAAATTGGTGAGGTCGGGCACCAGGTCCTTGATCACCGGCATATGCGGCAGCGGGTAGATCTTCACCGCACCCGAAATATCGTCGCACCCCTTGGTGCAGGCCAGCGTGTTCGAGCCGTCGATGTTCATGGCGCAGGAGCCGCAAATGCCCTCGCGGCAGGAGCGGCGCAGCGTCAGCGTCGGGTCGATCTTGTTCTTGATCCACAGCAGCGCGTCGAGAACCATCGGCCCGCAATCGTCCATGTCGACGAAATAGGTGTCCATGCGCGGGTTCTCGTCATCGTCCGGCGACCAGCGGTAGATGCGGTATTCGCGCAGGTTCGTGGCGCCTTCCGGCTTCGGCCAGGTCTTGCCCTGCTGGACCTTCGAATTCCTGGGGAGCGTGAGTTCGACCATTACCTGCGGTCCTTTCGGATGACGAGCTTCAGCCCGGACCAGATTTCGTTCACGGCGGCGACCTTGACGTCGACCAGGTCGCGCTTCAGCGCCTCGCCGCGGATCACGTCCTCGGTGACGTCGGTCGGCACTTTCGAGGCCTTCTTTGGCCATGAGACCCAGACCATGCCGTCGCGCTTGATCGCCGTCTCGATGCCGGCAAGGCTGTCCTCGATCTCGGCGCGCTGCCGGGTGAAGGCATGCACGGCATCATATTTCTGGCTGCCCGAGATCGCCGACCACCTGGAGAGCCGATCGACACTGGCGAACTCGACAGCCTCCGTCAGTTCATCGAGCTCCGGCGGCAGCGCGATGAAAGCGGCAACCATGCCGTCCTTCAGGCCGAGCTTGGCCGGAAGCGGCGTGCCGGAATATCCTGAGGCCGCCGGCGCCATCGTCAGTACACCCGGGCCTTCGGCGCGATCTTGGCGAGGCTGATGCCGCCGTCCTTTTCCGCCAGCAGCGGCTCGGTGTGGACCGGTCGATAGGTGAGCGTCACCTTGCCGTCTTCGCTCAGATGGGCAAGCGTATGCTTGCGCCAGTTGGCGTCGTCGCGTGCCGAGAAATCTTCCCGCGCATGCGCGCCCCGACTCTCCTTGCGCGCTTCGGCGCCGTGGACCGTGGTGATGGCGTTGGCCATCAGGTTTTCCAGCTCCAGCGTTTCGACGAGGTCGGAGTTCCAGATCATCGAACGATCGGTGACCTTGATATCCTTCAGCTCATGCCAGATTTCCGAGATACGCTTGCAGCCATTCTCCAGCGATTCCTGCGTGCGGAACACGGCGGCGTCTTCCTGCATCGCGCGCTGCATCTTCTCTCTCAGCACCGCCGTCGGCGTCGAGCCGTTGGCGTGGCGGAGCCTGTCGAAGCGGTCCATGATCTTTTCGACCGAAGCTTCGTTGGGCGAAGGGATCGCCGATGTGCGGTCGATGACCTGGCCGGCGCGGATGGCCGCCGCGCGGCCGAACACGACAAGGTCGATCAGCGAGTTGGAGCCGAGCCGGTTGGCGCCGTGCACGGAAGCGCAGCCGGCCTCGCCGACCGCCATCAGGCCGGGCGACACGCGGTCGGGATTGTCAGTCGTCGGGTTCAGCACCTCGCCCCAGTAATTGGTTGGCACGCCGCCCATATTGTAGTGCACAGTCGGCAGCACCGGGATCGGCTCCTTCGTGAGATCGACGCCGGCAAAGATCTTGGCCGATTCCGAAATGCCCGGCAGCCGCTCATGCAGCACGGCTGGATCGAGATGGTCGAGATGCAGGAAGATGTGGTCCTTCTTCTTGCCGACGCCGCGGCCCTCGCGGATCTCCAGCGTCATGCAGCGCGAGACGACGTCGCGCGAGGCAAGGTCCTTGGCCGACGGCGCGTAGCGCTCCATGAAGCGCTCGCCCTCGGAATTGACGAGATAGCCGCCTTCGCCGCGCGCGCCTTCGGTGATCAGGCAGCCGGCGCCGTAGATGCCGGTCGGGTGGAACTGTACGAACTCCATGTCCTGCAGCGGGAAGCCGGCCCTGCCCGCCATGCCGCCGCCGTCGCCGGTGCAGGTATGCGCCGAGGTGGCGGAGAAATAGGCGCGGCCGTAGCCGCCGGTCGCCAGCACCACCATCTTGGCGGAGAAACGGTGGATGGTGCCGTCGTCGAGATTCCAGGCGACGACGCCGGTGCAGGTGCCGTCCGGCTCCATGATCAG
>JAEKLU010000156.1 GCA_019509685.1 Mesorhizobium sp.
TTGCAGACCGGGCAGGGGGTGGCCGACATGAAGCGCTCGATCTCCTCGCGCATCCAGGCCGATTCCGTTTCCTTCCAGCGCCGGTCGAGATTGGGGACGACGCCCTCGAAAGTCTTGGTGGTCTTGTAGGAGCGCAGGCCGTCATCATACTGGAAGGTGATCTCCCGCTCGCCGGTGCCGTGCAGCACGGCATTCTGTGCTTCCGCGCTCAGATCCTTGAACTTGTCGCCGAGCTTGAAGCCATAGGCCTTGCCGAGCGCTTCCAGCGTCTGCGCGTAGTAGGGCGAGGTCGACTTCGCCCACGGGCTGATGGCGCCGTCGCGCAGCGAGACGTTTTCGTCGGGAACGACCAAATTTACGTCGATGGCACGCTGGCTGCCGAGGCCGTCGCAGGTCGGGCAGGCGCCGAACGGATTGTTGAAGGAGAACAGCCTGGGCTCGATCTCCGGAATGGTGAAGCCGGACACCGGGCAGGCGAATTTCTCCGAGAACAGGATGCGCTCATGCGTCTCGTTCTTCGACTTGTTGACGGCATCGTCGCCGGTCTGGCTGGCATCGAGCGGCTTGTCGGCGAACTCGGCCACGGCCAGCCCCTCGGCAAGCTTGAGCGCGGTTTCCATCGAATCCGCGAGCCGCGTCGCGAGATCGCCGCGCACCACGATGCGGTCGACGACGACGTCGATGTCGTGCTTGTACTTCTTGTCCAGCGCCGGCACGTCGGCGATCTCGTAGAAGACGCCGTCGACCTTGACGCGCTGAAAACCCTTCTTCTGCAGTTCCAGCAGTTCCTTGCGGTACTCACCCTTGCGGCCGCGCACGATCGGCGCGAGCAGGAACAGGCGGGTGCCTTCCTCCAGCGCCAGCACGCGATCGACCATCTGGCTGACCGTTTGGCTTTCGATCGGCAGGCCGGTGGCCGGCGAATAGGGAATGCCGACACGCGCGAAGAGCAAGCGCATATAGTCGTAGATCTCGGTGACGGTGCCGACCGTCGAGCGCGGGTTCTTCGAGGTTGTCTTCTGCTCGATCGAGATGGCGGGCGACAGACCGTCGATCTGGTCGACGTCCGGCTTCTGCATCATTTCGAGGAACTGGCGGGCATAGGCCGACAGGCTTTCGACGTAGCGGCGCTGGCCCTCGGCATAAATGGTGTCGAAAGCGAGCGACGATTTGCCGGAACCCGACAGTCCGGTCATGACGATCAGGCTGTCACGCGGCAGGTCGAGATCGACATTCTTGAGATTGTGTTCGCGCGCGCCGCGAATGGAAAGGTATTTATGGTCGGCCATAGCCGGTCGCCGCCTCAGGTCTGGAATTTGCTGGATTGGCGGGTTGCCCCCGGCCATCCCTTATGTAGGTGGTTTCGCCGCCAAGTCGAGTGACGCCACAAATCTCGACCACAAGCGTTTAACCGTCTTTCGCGCGAGCGGGCAAGCGGAAAGAACAAAGGCCGAACACGCTCCTGACAAAACTGTGGAAACAGCGAGCGCTGACATGACCTCGGGCCTGGTCCACAAAGGTACTCGACTTACCCGCACGTAACCTGCCGGCGATCACATTTTTCCGTAACCGGCTATTCAATGGTTGACGTGCCCGGCCGGGGGGCGCAGTCTCAAAAGCGTCAACGAAGCCGGCCGTCTTTCGATGGCCTCGCCGCCCAGCAGGCGGCCTGCGAGACGCCGCAGGTGATAGCGATTTGTGCTTCGGACGACATTGTCGCAACGGACCCAGGAGCGGAGCATGACGCCACCGGACAGTCCCTTGAGGCTCCACACATGGATGGAGCCGCGGCGGGCATAAGTGCCAGGGCAGACTTGAAACGCCAGCCCGACAAACCGTGACTTGCCGATCCCCCACAATCAGAGACGATAGTCGGATCGTCGGCTGAATGCCGCGATGCATCCGAAACAGAACGCCGGCAGTACACTCCCGGCTAAAGTTGGATTTCAAATCCATGAAAGCCCCGTCTGACTGCGGAAGCAGCGGCGGGGCTACATTTTTGCGAAGAGCGCTTTCGATCCGGCGGGCGGCTTGTGATCAGTGGTTCGGGATCCGCGTGCCGCCGGTCGCCATGTCGACGGTTATGCTGCCGCCGATCCTGACATCGGTGTTGCCGATCTTGAAGGAGCCGTCGCTGCTGGCTGGCACATCGTCCGGTTCCGGCTGCGGCGCGGGCTTGGTGATGCGATAGTCGCCGCTGACGCCCGGAAGTTTTTGCGATGCGTTGTCGTCGGCAAAGGCGCTTGTGCCGGCGAGCAGTGCTGCAGCCAGCACCGCAAGGGCGACGTGCGATTTCTTCAAGATGCGGTCTCGGATCATTCCCGAACTATAGGGGCGCAATCGGAGCGAAACCAGACGCGCGGCGATCAAATCGCCGCGCGGTGGCAATCACGCCGCCTTTTTGCGGCTGTCGTAGACATGGTCGACAAGACCCCAGACCCTGGCTTCCTCGGCGCTCATGAAATAGTCGCGGTCGAGCGTGCGCTCGACCTCCTCATAGGTCCGGCCGCAATGCCTGGCATAGAGTTCCGTCATATGCTGCTTGGTGCGCACAATGTCCTCGGCGTGGCGCTGGATGTCGGAGGCCTGGCCCTGGAAGCCGCCAAGCGGCTGATGCAGCACAATGCGGGTGTTGGGCAGCGCGATGCGCCGGCCCGGCGCGCCGGCCATCAGCAGGAAGGAGCCCATCGAGGCGGCAAAGCCCATGCAGACTGTCGCGACCGGGCAGGAGATGTATTGCATGGTGTCGTAGATGGCGAAGCCGCTGGTCACCATGCCGCCAGGCGAGTTGATGTAGATCGAGATTTCCTTGTCGGGATGGTCCGATTCCAGCGACAGAAGCTGGGCGCAGACCAGCGCCGACACGTTGTCGTTGATCTCGCCATTGATGAAGACGATGCGCTCGCGCAGCAGCCGCGAAAAAATATCGAAAGAGCGCTCGCCTCGGCTCGATTGCTCGATCACCATCGGTACCAGATTGCCAATGCTCATGGCGTATCCCTTCCTCTTTCAGGTTCAGGCCGCGCGCCGCATCATGCAGGGCGCATTGGCGGCGGTGGGGTTCTTGCGCGCATCGAGCGAAAGCCCGCAGCCGGCGCCCGACACGGCGACAACAGGCTGCGCCACAGGCACGAAGCCGTCATGGACGATGCGAAGCTGCGTGCCGCCGCCGGCGGTGCGCGCCAGCGTGAAGGTGACGATGCTGTCGAAGGCGGGGAACTCGACGGCATCCGCACCGGGCTGTTCGCGCCAAGAGAAGCGCAGCAGCTTGCCGGGTTCGGCGTCGAGCACCTTGCATTCGATAGGCGCAGCCGGTCCGGCAAGTGTGAAGCGCTCGCCGGGTTCCGGTCGGATGTCGTTGGGCATCAGCCAGGCGGCGAGCAGTTCCGGTTCGCTCAGCGCCCGCCAGACTTTTTCCGGCGGATCGTCCAGCTCGCATTCGAAGCTGAGCTGCGCCTCGGTGGCTGTCATTGGGTGTTCGATTGCCGTCATTGGTCCATTTCCTTCAGAACCGTCTTCAACTTCTCGATGCGCTCCGGCCAGAAGGCGCGGTAGCGGTCGATCCAGCCAAGCAGGGGACCCAGCCCTTGCGGGTCGGCGCGGTAATAGGCGTTGCGGCCGGCCCGCCGCTCGACCACCAGCCCGGCTCCGCGCAGCACGGCGAGGTGCTGCGAGACCGCCGGCTGTGACACGCTCATACCGGCGCGTAGCTCGGACACCGACATCTCGCTTGCGGTCAGCCGCTCATAGACGGCGCGCCGTGTCGGATCGGCGAGCGCCCGGAAAATCTCTGCTTCGATCATGGCGAAAGCATAAGTCGATACTTATTGATTTGGCAAGCGCCTATTTGATCGCCATATCGAAACGTAGGTTCAAACGCCGCCTTGCTGCCATTCCTTGACAGAATGGGCGGCTGATACTAGAACAAAAATAGAACAAAAACCTTGTGGGAAAAGCCAGCCTTCGCAGGCACGGGCGATCCCGAGGCTGTAAGGTGAGCGACTTAAAATTTGTTTCGGATGAGCGCGGAGAAATACGATGGCGGGTAGCGTCAACAAGGTCATTCTGGTCGGCAATCTCGGGGCGGACCCGGAAATCCGCCGCCTGAATTCGGGCGAGCCGGTCGTCAACATTCGCATCGCGACCTCGGAAAGCTGGCGCGACAAGAATTCCGGCGAACGCAAGGAAAAGACCGAGTGGCACAATGTCGTCATCTTCAATGAGGGCATCGCCAAGGTGGCCGAGCAGTATCTGAAGAAGGGCATGAAGGTCTATGTCGAGGGCCAGCTGCAGACGCGCAAATGGCAGGACCAGACCGGCGCCGACAAGTATACGACCGAAGTCGTGCTGCAGAAATTCCGCGGCGAATTGCAGATGCTCGACGCGCGCGGCCAGGG
>JAEKLU010000157.1 GCA_019509685.1 Mesorhizobium sp.
CCATGAAGAGGTCGCGGCAGTGATGGCGCACGAGCTTGCCCATGTGCAGCATCGCGACACGCTGACCATGACGATCGTCGCGACGCTTGCCGGAGCCATCTCGATGCTCGGCAACTTCGCTTTCTTCTTCGGCGGCAATCGCGACAACAACAATCCGTTCGGTTTTGTCGGCGTGCTCGTGGCGATGATCGTGGCGCCCTTTGCCGCCATGGTCGTGCAGATGGCGGTGAGCCGCACCCGCGAATACGAGGCTGACCGCCGCGGCGCCGAGATTTTCGGTCACCCGCTGTGGCTGGCCTCGGCGCTGAACAAGATCGCGCGCGGCGCCGAACAGATCCCCAATCCGGATGCCGAGCGCAACCCGGCGATGGCGCATCTCTTCATCATCAATCCGCTGCATGGCGAGCGCATGGACAATCTGTTCTCGACCCATCCGAGCACCGAGAACCGCATCGCCGCCTTGCAGGAGATGGCGCGCGAGATGGGCGGCGCGCCGCAGGCTAGCCGGCGCCAGGCCTCTCCTCCGCCGATCCAGCCCGAAGGGTCATCGGCGGGACCATGGGGCAGCAGGCCTGAGGAAGCGTCAACGCCCGCCGAACCGGAACCGCCAAAACCCAATCCATGGGGTCGCAACCCGACCGGACCGCGCACGATCCGGTCCAAGGGGCCGTGGTCGTGAAGCCGCCGAGGCGCGGCCAGCAAGGCAATCCGCAGCACCAGGCCGATGAGGAGACCGTCGCCGGCCTTGTCGCGCGCAAAGCCGCGGCGCGGTTGCTCGCCGCCGTCGTCGATGCCCGCACCCCGCTCGACGGGCTGACCGACAACGAGCACGGCCATCCGCAGTACAAGGTTCTTGACGGCCGCGACCGTGCGCTGGTGCGCGCCATTCTCGTCACCGCCTTGCGCCATCGCATGACCATTGCCGGATTGCTGGCCAGGCGGCTGGAAAAGCCGCTGCCGCCCAACGCCACCGCGCTGTCGCATATCCTGCATGTTGCCGCCGCGCAGATCCTGTTCCTCGATGTTCCCGACAGCGCCGCCGTCGACCTTGCCGTGACCCACGCCAAGTCCGATCCGCGCACCGCGCGCTTTTCCGGTCTCGTCAACGGCGTGCTGCGTTCGCTGGCCCGCGCCAAGGAGGCCGAGCTTGCCCCGGCGCTCGCCGCCACCAGCGAGGCGCCGCGCTGGTTTTCCGAACGGCTGATCGCGGCCTACGGCGCCGAAAAGGCCGGCGCCATCCTTGCCGCCCATCGCCATGAGGCGCCGGTCGATTTCACCGTCAAGACCGATCCGGCGCTGTGGGCCGAGCGTCTAAACGGCATTGTGCTGCCGACCAGCACAGTGCGGGTCGAGAAGCTCGCCGCCAATGTCGTCGATCTGCCCGGCTTTGCCGACGGCGCCTGGTGGGTGCAGGACGCGGCGGCCAGCCTGCCGGCGCGCCTGTTCGGCGATATAAGGGGCCAGCGCGTCGCCGACCTGTGCGCCGCGCCCGGCGGCAAGACAGCGCAGCTTATCCTGGCCGGAGCCAGGGTCACCGCCGTCGACACGTCAAAGAACCGGCTGGCACGGCTGGCGCAGAATCTCGAGCGCCTGGGCCTGAGCGCCGAACTGGCGCAGACCGACCTCTTGGATTACCGGCCAACCGGACCGTTCGATGCCGTTCTGCTCGATGCGCCTTGTTCTTCCACAGGCACAGTGCGCCGCCATCCCGACGTGCCGTGGAGCAAAACCATGGCCGATGTCGAAAAGCTGGCCGCGCTTCAGCGCAAGCTGCTCGACCGCGCCGTCGGCCTTGTCAGGCCCGGCGGCCGCATCGTGTTTTCCAACTGCTCGCTCGATCCGATCGAAGGCGAAGAACTCTACCGCGCTTTCCTCGCCGAGACGCCCGGGGCGATCGACGATCCCATCCTGCCTGGGGAATTTGCGGATCTCGACGCGTTCCTCACACCCAGCGGCACGCTGCGCACCACGCCCGCCGACATGGCGCTGGCCTCGCCGGCAATTTCCGGCCTGGACGGCTTCTTCGCCGCCCGAATGCGGCGCGTGGCATAGTCTGGCGTTTCGCCAGGATGTCTCGAGATTCAGGTCAGGCCGCGCCGAGAGCGGCGGCTTCCGAGAACCGGAGCGGAGCGTACTAAAGCACGTGAGCACCGGAAGCGCAGGAAGCCGGCACTCGCAGGCCGGCCTCACCTGAATATCGATACATCCTAAAGCATGTCGTCGAGGGACCAGTGATGCCCCCAACGGGCATCGATCTCGTCGTCGACATTCTGGTAGCGTATGTCGGTCGAGAGCCGGATCAGGCCGTCACGGCTCTGGTTGGTCGTCGAAGCGTGGATCATATAGGGCGAGTGCAGCACGACATCGCCGGCCTCGTAATCCGCCATCAGCCAGCGTGTGTCGAACCGCTCGGCCATCTGCGGCAGGTCTTTCGACACCCAACCGCCTTCGCTCATGTTGCGATTGTAGGCGCTGATGCGCTCTTCTGGCGTAAGCTCGGCATTATCCCTGGCGAATTGCGCCTCCATGGCGGCGCCGATCGCGTGCGACCCTTCCAGATAGACCAGCCCACCCATGTCGATGGATGTATCGCCGAGCGGTATCCATGCCGTGACGACGCGGCTGGTGCCGCCGCGCAGATAGACGAGGTCGTAATGCGCCGGTGTCGCCACAGTCGTCCCCGGCAGGGTAAAGCGCATGATCTTGCGCTTGTGCAGGTAGGACAGACCGCCGACAAATTCATCCATGAAACGCGACATCCGCGGTTGCGCGCAAAAACCCTCATAGGCGGTTGAGCGGACCAGCGACATCAGCCGGCGATCGGCAAGCTGGCGATCGAATGCGGCGGCGGCAATGCCGAGCGACGGATCGGTCCCTCGCTTCAGCAGCCCGCTCTCGGAAAGATGCGAAAGCACCCAACCGCGAAAGTCGACAACATCGCCGCGCTGCAGCAGGCCCTTCAGCCAGACATAGCCCTGCGTGGCGTAGAGATGGCGAATAGCCTCGACGCCGACAGAGGGCTGGGTCGGGCTGAGATGCCCCAACCGGTTCGGCGCCGTCGACAGCATCTTGCCGTCGGCTTCCAGCACGACGGCGGGTTGCGACGATGATTTTACGGCCGATATCGACATTTCACTCACCGGAAGGTTTTCGATTTCGGTAAGGAATGTCTATTGTCGCGGCAGTTGCCCATGGACAGAAGTAACCGCCTGGACTTTTCGCTCATGCCGGACCGACATTACGCGCTATACCGCTCGCCGCCCGCCGCAATGGCCGGGCTGTCCGTGGCGGGGATCGGCCGGCATCGCGTCAGCCGGGTCATCGTTGAACGAAAACTGCCGGACTTTGCCGCCGTGCTGGTGGAGGAAGGGCAAGGCTGGCTGGAAACGAGGGCCGCCGGCAAGCAGGCGATTGTCGCCCCCAGCCTGTTCTGGCTGTTTCCGGGCAAGACGCATTCCTATGGACCCGATGACGCCGGCTGGAGCGAGCGTTGGGCGCTTTTCACGGGCGTCCTGACACGCGATTTCACACGCATGCGGCTTATCGCCGAGCAGGCCCCGGTCGTTCCCTTGTCGGACCTTGGCGGCATGCAGCTTCTGTTTGACCGGCTGCATGCGGAACTGTCGCTGGATAGCGCGCTCAGCCAGGCGGAAGCCGCCGCGACGCTGCACGCATTGGTTTTGCGTGCCGCCCGCCAGGCGACCGGTCGGAGCGCCAGCGAAGCGGGTCGCGATTTTCAACTGGCGATCGACGCGTTGCGCGCCCGCGCCGCAGAACCGCTCGACCTCCAGGCATTCGCCGCGGAATTTTCGATGTCGCCGGCGACGCTGCGTCGCAAGTTTGCGCAACAGACGGGGCTGTCGCCGAAAGCGTTCCAGCTGCGCATCCGGCTCGACCTTGCCAAGCAGCTGCTGGTGACCTCTGATTCGCCGATTGAAACCGTGGCGGCGGCGGTCGGCATCCACGACGCCTTTTACTTCTCCCGGCTGTTTCGGAATCGCGAGGCATGCTCGCCGAGCGAATTCCGGCGCCGCCACAAGAGAGGCTGAGCGACGACGCAAGCAGCGCTCAACCAACGGTATGATGCCGGAAAGGCACGACTTTTTCTGGGACGGCCGGCCTGGACCAGCGTGAAGCGCTTCACTTCGGCGAAATCCGCCTTCGCATAAGTTCTTGAATCATATAAACTTGTCCTTGGGGTAGAGGACGATCAGGAGGGCTTTTGGCACTTGCTGCCGGCAGCACGACACGTCTATGGACGCTTGTCGCGAAGGAGTTCTGGCGCAAGACGCGCCGGCGTTTGCGCGCCGGGCCCGTCTATCGCTGGCGCTATTCCGGCCGCACGCCTGAACG
>JAEKLU010000258.1 GCA_019509685.1 Mesorhizobium sp.
TGGAGGAAGGCCAGCACGGCAAGGTCACCTGGGTGATCGAACAGGGCGCGGTCGGCGGCGTGCCGCTGCTCGACTTCAAGTTCGGCTGTTCGTCGAATGCCGACGCCTTCATGCCTTCGCCGCACCAGTTCATCTACTTCCAGGCCGGCGGCTTCGACGCCTCGCTGCTGTCCTTCCTGCAGATCGATCGCCACGGCTCGGTCAACGTCTCAAAACTTTCGGCACGGCCGCATGTCACCGCCGGCGCCGGTGGTTTTGTCGACATCACCGCGCGGGCGAAAAAGATTGTTTTCTCCGGCTTCTTCAATGCCGGCGCAAAACTATCGCTCGCCGATGGCGGCATCCGCATCGATGCGGAAGGCAAGGTCAAGAAAGTGGTCAACGAGGTCGAGCACATTTCTTTCTCCGGCAAGCGCGCGGTCGCTCAGGGCCAGGACATCACCTATGTCACCGAGCGCTGCGTGATGAAGCTGACGCCCGCTGGCCTGATGGTGACGGAACTGGCGCCCGGCATCGACCTCGACCGCGATGTACTGGCTCAGTCCGAGATTCCGCTCGGCGTCGCCAACGACCTGAAGGTGACACCGGCGGCGCTCTATCAGGACCGGCCGATCGGCCTGTCGCTGAACGGCGGCGCCTCGCTCGGAGGCGCGCATGGCTGAGGCCCTCGTCACCTTCGAACAGGACGGCGCCATCGGCATCGTCACACTGCGCCGGCCGGAAAAATTCAATGCGCTCGACATCCCGATGTTGCGCGCGCTCGAAGCAGCACTAGATGACGCGGAATTAGCCGAAGGCGTGCGCGCCGTGCTCATCCGCGGCGAAGGCAAGGGCTTTTGCGCCGGCGGCGACGTCGAGGCCTGGGCACAATTGAGCGCCGCCGACTTCCAGGTGCAATGGGTTCGGTACGGCCATCGTGTCTTCGACCGGCTGGCGCGGCTGCGACAACCGACCATCGCCGTGCTCTCCGGCCACGCGCTGGGCGGCGGGCTGGAGCTGGCGGCGGCCTGCGATTTTCGCGTTGCCGAAACCCAAGTGAAGATCGGCTTTCCCGAAACATCGATCGGCGTCGTCCCCGGATGGTCGGGCACGCAGCGCGCCGTGCGCCGCTTCGGCGCGCAAATTGTGCGTCGTATGGCGCTGGGAGGCGAGATTTTCCCGGCGGGCGACGCGCTCGTGCACGGCATCGTCGACCGTGTCGTCGAGACAGGCAAGGCCTTCGACGACGCCAGGGCCTGGGCGCAGAAAATCGCTGAGCGCGGACCGCTCGCCACCGAAGCCGCCAAGCTGATGATCGCGGTCGCCGAAGGCGAGGAAAGTGCGGCCGCGACGGAAGCCCTGGCCAGCGGTTTTATCGCCTTGACCGGCGACCTCAAGGCCGGCGTCGACGCCTTCAAGGCCAAGCAGAAGCCGGAATTTTCGAGATCCTAAGAGAAAGCATGATGAACGCACCGCTCAACATTGCCATGCCCGCCGAAGCGTCCCAGGCGCCGAAAGCCTATAAGCTCCTGATCGACGGCAAGCATGTCGAGGCCCGCGACGGCCGCGCGATGGAGCGGGCAAGCCCCGGCCACGGCTTTGTCGTCTCGCGCTATGCGCAGGCGAGTGCCCCGGAAGTCGAGGCTGCGGTGCAGGCCGCGCACAGGGCATTCGAGACCGGCCCGTGGCCGCGCATGAAGGCCTCGGAGCGTGCCGCCGTGCTGCTCAAGGCGGCAGACCTGATCGAAAGCCGGCTGGAGGACATCGCCCGGCTCGATGCGCTGGAATCCGGCAAGCCGATCGCCCAGGCGCGCGGCGAGATCGGCGGCGCCGTCGACATCTGGCGCTACGCCGCCTCGCTTGCCCGCACGCTGCATGGCGAAAGCTACGCCAATCTCGGCGATGCCATGCTGGGCGTGGTGCTGCGCGAGCCGATCGGCGTCGTCTCGATCATCACGCCGTGGAATTTCCCGTTCCTGATCGTCAGCCAGAAACTGCCCTTCGCGCTTGCCGCCGGCTGCACGGCCGTGGTCAAGCCGAGCGAGATGACTTCGGCTTCGACCTTCGTGCTCGGCGACATCCTGCTCGAAGCAGGCCTGCCGGCGGGCGTCGTCAACATTCTCGCCGGTTTCGGCGCCGATGTCGGCGCGCCGATGGTGAGCCATCCGCTGGTCGAGATGTTGTCGTTCACCGGGTCGACCCGCGTCGGCAAGATGACCATGGCGACGGCCTCGGCTACGCTGAAAAAGGTCTCGATGGAACTCGGCGGCAAGAACGGCCAGATCGTCTTTCCCGATGCCGACCTCGAAGCGGCCGCCGACGCGGCGGTGTTCGGCGGCTTTTTCAACGCCGGCGAGTGCTGCAACGCCGGCAGCCGCCTGATCGTGCATGAGGCGATCGCCGACGCGTTTCTCGCGGCCGTGAAGGCCCTTACAGCCAAGGTAACGGTAGGCGATCCGCTGGACGATCGAACCAAGGTCGGCGCAATGATTTCCGCAGACCATCTGGCCAAGGTCGAAGGTTACGTCGCGGCAGCTGCAAGCGGCGGCAGCAAATTGTTCAGCGGCGGCGCGCAGCGCGCCTCCAATGCCGGCCAATACCTCGATCCGACCATCATTCGCAACGTTACGGAAGATATGGCCATCGCCCGCGAGGAAGTATTCGGCCCGGTGCTTTCGGTGCTCACTTTTGAAACGATTGAAAAGGCATTGCGCATCGCCAACAACACGCCCTATGGTCTGTCCGCAGGGGTGTGGAGCGCCAGCATCGACACCTGCATGTCGGTAGCGCGGGGTGTGCGTTCGGGGACCGTCTGGGTGAATACATTCATGGAAGGTTATCCCGAACTGCCTTTCGGGGGTTACAAGCAGTCCGGTCTCGGACGCGAACTCGGCAAACGCGCCGTCGAGGATTATACCGAGGAAAAGACAATCCAGTTTCATCGCGGCCAGCGCACCGGTTGGTGGGTCGGCTGAGTTTGGAAGAACCCGGTGGGCTTCCACCGGTCGTGTAATGCAACAAGGGAGGTAGTACATGTTGCGCAAACTGCTTATCGGAACGGCTCTTGCGACGAGCTTTGCGTTCTCGGCGCATGCCGCGGACGTCAAGGAAGTGCAAATGCTGCATTGGTGGACGTCGGGCGGCGAAGCGGCTGCTCTGAACGTCTTGAAGCAGGATCTGGCCAAGGAAGGCTATGCCTGGAAGGACGTGCCGGTGGCTGGCGGCGGCGGCGACGCCGCGATGACCGCGCTGAAGGCAATGGTCGCGGCCGGCAACTATCCGACCGCATCGCAGATGCTCGGCTACACCGTGCTCGACTACGCCCAGGCAGGCGTGATGGGCGACCTGACCGAGACGGCGAAGAAGGAAGGCTGGGACAAGTCCGTTCCTGCCGCCCTGCAGAAATTCTCCGTCTATGACGGCAAGTGGGTTGCCGCTCCGGTCAACGTCCACTCCGTCAACTGGCTGTGGATCAACAAGGCAGTGATGGACAAGATCGGCGGCACCGAGCCGAAGACCTTCGACGACTTCATAGCGCTGCTCGACAAGGCCAAGGCTGCCGGCGTCACCCCGCTCGCGCTTGGCGGTCAGAACTGGCAGGAAGCCACGATGTTCGACTCCGTCGTTCTGTCGACCGGCGGCCCGGACTTCTACAAGAAGGCGATGAACGACCTCGATGACGCGTCGCTCAAATCCGACACGATGAAGAAGTCGTTCGACAACCTCGCCAAGCTCGTCACCTATGTCGACCCGAACTTCTCGGGCCGCGACTGGAACCTCGCCACCGCCATGGTCATCAAGGGCGATGCGCTGGTTCAGGTCATGGGCGACTGGGCCAAGGGTGAGTTCCACGCCGCCAACAAGACCCCGGGCACGGACTTCCTCTGCTACCGCTTCCCCGGCACTGACGGCTCGGTGATCTACAACTCCGACATGTTCGGCATGTTCAACGTTCCGGACGACCGCAAGGCCGCCCAGGTCGCTCTGGCCACCGCCACGCTGTCGAAGAGCTTCCAGTCGGCCTTCAACGTCGTCAAGGGTTCGGTCCCGGCCCGCACCGACGTGCCGGACACCGACTTCGACGCTTGCGGCAAGAAGGGCATCGCCGACCTAAAGAAGGCCAACGAAGGCGGCACCTTGTTCGGCTCGCTGGCCCAGGGCTATGGCGCCCCGCCAGCCGTCGCCAATGCCTACAAGGACGTCGTGTCGAAGTTCGTCCACGGCCAGATCAAGACCTCGGACGAGGCCGTGACCGAACTGGTCAAGGCAATCGACGACGCCAAGTAAGCGCTAGTCACAAGACACCTTCCCCGCTTCGGTGGGGAAGGTTTCCATCTTGCAATTGGCCGGCTCGACATTATGCCGACCCAGGACCCGTATGCAGCGGGCCGCCTTGCCGCCTGACGGCCGGGCATGGACGACCCGCGACGGGAGGAGCCTCATGAGCAGTGTAGCGACGACCCAGATCAAGCTGACGCCGGAGCACACGCGTCCGCGCGCTTCCGTGCGCTCGCGCCTGCAGGACGCCCTACCCAAGATCGTGCTGGCGCCGAGCTTCGCCATCACCATCGTCTTCGTCTACGGCTTTATCCTGTGGACGATCTATCTGTCCTTCACCAATTCCAAGACCTTCCCGTCCTATGCGATAACCGGCGCCCGCGCCTATCAGCGGCTGTGGGGCTGGACCTTCGACACCGACCCGCCGTCGAGCTGGTACACGTCGATCACCAACATGGGCATTTTCGGCTTTCTCTACATCGCCATCTGCCTGGCGCTCGGCCTGTTCCTGGCGATCCTGCTCGATCAGAAGATCCGCGGCGAAGGCGTCTTGCGTCCGATCTTCCTCTACCCGATGGCGCTGTCCTTCATCGTCACCGGCGTCGCCTGGAAATGGTTCCTCGACCCGGGCCTCGGCCTCGAACAGACCTTGCATCAGTGGGGCTGGACGAGCTTCCATTTCGACTGGATCAAGAACAAGGACTTCGTCATCTACACGGTGGTCATTGCCGGCGTCTGGCAGGCATCGGGCTTCATCATGGCGATGTTCCTGGCCGGCCTGCGCGGCATTGACGGCGAGATCATGAAGGCGGCGCAGATCGATGGCGCCACCACCTTCCAGCTCTATCGCCGCATCGTCATCCCGCTCTTGCGGCCGATCTTCCTGTCGGCCTTCATCGTGCTCGCCCACCTCGCCATCAAGTCCTACGACTTGGTCGTCGCGCTGACGAGCGGCGGACCTGGCGGCTCGGCCTGGCTGCCGTCCAATTTCATGTATGAGTACACGTTCAAGCGCAACGAAATGGCGGTCGGCTCGGCCAGTGCCGTGATCATGCTGATGACCATCGTCGCGATCATCGTGCCCTATCTCTATTCCGAACTCAGGGAGAAGCCGCGATGAGCGCTGTCACCGCTCCCGTTCGCCGCGCATCCGGCGGCGTCAACATGAAGCTCGTGAACCGTATCGTCATCTACGGCCTGCTGGCGCTGTTTGCGCTGTTCTACCTGATGCCGCTGTTCGTCATGCTGGTCACCTCGTTCAAGACCATGGACGAGATCCAGAACGGCAACATGCTGGCTCTGCCGCAATCGCCGACCCTCGAGCCGTGGTTCAAGGCCTGGGGCGAGACCTGCGTCGGCCTCACCTGCGCCGGCATCAAGGGTTATTTCTGGAACTCCATCAAGATGGTCGTTCCGGCGGTGCTGATCTCGACGATGATGGGCGCGCTCAACGGTTATGTGCTGACCAAATGGCGTTTCCGCGGCCACACGCTGGTGTTCGGGCTGATGCTGTTTGCCTGCTTCATTCCGTTCCAGTCGGTGCTGTTGCCGATGGCGACCATCCTCGGCAGCCTGGGACGTTTCGGTGTCTCGCTGCAGAACTCGGTCGGCACCAGCTTCGGGCTCGGCAATCCGACGGTCAACCTTGTCTTCGTTCACGTCGTCTATGGCCTCGGCTTCACCACGCTGTTCTTCCGCAATTATTACGAGGCCTTCCCGACCGAACTGGTCAAGGCCGCGCAAGTCGACGGCGCCTCCTTCTTCCAGATCTTCCGCCGCATCATGCTGCCGAACTCGATGCCGATCTTCGTCGTCACCGTCATCTACCAGTTCACCAACATCTGGAACGACTTCCTGTTCGCGTCGGCCTATGCCGGCACGGGCGACGCCATGCCGATGACGGTGGCGCTGAACAATGTCGTCAACACCTCGACCGGTGTCGTCGAGTACAACGTCAACATGGCGGCGGCGATGATCGCCGCGCTCCCCACCCTGATCGTCTACGTCGTTGCCGGCCGCTATTTCGTGCGCGGGCTGATGGCGGGCGCGGTCAAGGGCTGATCTCTTTCGTGAAGGAACGACCATGGCTTTTCTTGAAATTGACGGGTTGAAGAAGCGTTTCGGGAATGTCGAAATCCTGAAGGGCATCAATGTCGAGCTCGAAAAGGGCGGCTTTCTCGTACTGGTCGGTCCGTCCGGCTGCGGCAAGTCCACGCTTCTCAACACCATCGCCGGACTGGAGCAGATCACCGAGGGCGAGATCCGCGTCGACGGCCGCGCGATCAATGACCTGCATCCTTCCAAGCGCGACATTGCCATGGTTTTTCAGAGCTACGCGCTCTATCCGAACATGACGGTGGCCGGGAACATTTCCTTCGGCATGGAAATGCGCGGCGTGCCGGCGGCGGAACGACAGGCGGCGATCGACAAGGTGGCCAAGGTGCTGCAGATCGGCCATCTCTTGCAGCGCAAGCCGAGCCAGCTTTCCGGCGGACAGCGCCAGCGCGTCGCCATGGGCCGGGCGCTGGTGCGCGATCCCAAACTATTCCTGTTCGACGAGCCGCTCTCCAACCTTGACGCCAAGCTGCGCGTCGACATGCGCATCGAGATCAAGCGCCTGCACGCAACGACCGGCACGACAATCGTCTATGTCACGCACGACCAGATCGAGGCGATGACGCTGGCGACCAAGATCGCGGTGATGCGCGACGGCGAGGTGCAGCAGTTCGGCACGCCGGCTGAAATCTACAACAACCCGACCAATTTGTTCGTCGCCGACTTCATGGGATCGCCGGCGATGAACCTGATCCCGGCGACCATTGCCACATCGGGCAATGCGCTGTCCGTCGTGCTGCAGCGCGAGGCGCGTGAGCCGATCTCGTTGCCGATGGCCAATGCGCCGGCGGGTCTCTCGGCATTCCAGGGCAAGCCGATCATCTTCGGCGTGCGGCCGGAAGCGCTGACCGATCCGGAAGGCGCCGAACGCAACGCCTCCAACATCGCCACGGCCGATCTGCATATCGAAGTGGTCGAGCCCGCAGGATCCGATACCTTCGCGGTGACCAATCTCGGCGGCAAGGGCGTGGTGGCGCGGCTGCGCGCCGATGCCAACATCCAGCCGGGCACCAACACGCCTTTGGCCTTCAACCTGACCAAGGCGGTGTTCTTCGATCCGGCGACTGAAAACCGTATCCTTTGATCGATATGACCAGTCCCGACATCGTCATCATCGGCTCCGGCATTGGCGGCGCCACGATCGCCTCCGGCTTGGCCGGCAGTGGCGCCTCGATCCTGATCCTGGAACGCGGCGAGCCGCTGCCGGCAACGCCGCATGCGCGCTCGACGCGCTCGATCTTCGTCGACGGGCATTACCGGCCCAAGGAGATGTGGCGCGAAGCCGGCGGCGCGCCGTTCAATCCCGGCAATTACTATTATGTCGGCGGCAACTCGAAATTCTTCGGCGCCGTGCTGATCCGCTACCGCAAGGAGGATTTCTCCGAGCTCGAGCATTTCGGCGGTGTCTCGCCCGCCTGGCCATTCTCTTACGACGAGTTCGAACCCTGGTATTCCAAAGCCGAGCAGCTTTTTCGCGTGCGCGGCACGCTTGGCGAGGACCCGACCGAACCGTTCCACTCGATCCCCTACGCCTTCAAGCCGGTGCCGGACGAGCCGCCGATCGCGCGCGCCCGCGCAGAACTCAAAGGCCTTGGCCTGCATCCCGCTTCCTTGCCGCTCGGCGTCGACATCGAGACCTGGCTGAAGGAAGGCAGGACGGGCTGGGACGCATTCCCCAACACCGGCCAGGGCAAGATCGATGCCCAGACCGGCCCGCTGACCGCGGCGCTGAAGGACCCGAACATCCGGCTCGAAACCAGCGCCTATGTCGACTGGCTGGAAACCGCGCCCGACGGCAGATCGATCGCCGCCATCCACTACACACAAAACGGTGCGCAAAAGACGCTGTCGCCGAAACTGGTGGTCCTGTCGGCCGGCGCGATCAACTCGGCGGCCATCCTGCTGCGCTCGCCTTCCCCCAATACCAGCAAGACGGGGGGCAAAGGCCTCGCCAACAGCTCCGATCAGGTCGGCCGCAATTTCATGAACCACAATTCGAGCGCCATGCTGGCGATCGACCCGCGCCGCCGCAACGACAGCGTCTACCAGAAGACGCTGATGCTCAACGACTATTATCTATCGGACGGCAAGGGCGGAAAGCCGCTCGGCAATGTGCAGTTGCTCGGCAAGATCGATGGCAACATGCTCAAGGCCAATGTGAAAACGATGCCGAAATTCGCGCTCGATTACATGGCCGGCCACGCCGTCGATTGGTATTTGATGTGCGAGGACCTGCCCGATCCTGAAAGCCGCATCATGGCCGACGGCAAGGACATCGTCATGCAATGGCGTCGTTCCAACATGCGCTCGCTGGAAGGCCTGACCAAGGTGATGCGCGACAACCTTCGCGCCTGCGGCTATCCCATCATCCTGTCGCGCCCCTTCGACAAGCGCACGCCGTCACACCAGTGCGGCACGGTGAAGATGGGCAAAGACCCGGCGACCTCGCCGCTCGACCCGTATTGTCGCGCTTACGACCACCAGAACCTGTTCGTTGTCGATGGCGGCTTTCTGCCAACTTCGGCCGCGGTCAACCCGGCACTGTCGATCGCGGCCCAGGCGCTGCGGGTTGCCGAGCATATCCGCAAAACGGAGCTGGCAGCATGACCCGACCGTCCGCCATCGTCACCGGCGGCGTGCGTGGCATCGGGCTCGCTTGCGCCGAAGCGCTGGCGGATGCCGGCTTCGACATCCTTGTCGCCGACTTGGCCGAAGCACCGATTGACGGGCTTGCAGCAAACATCGCCACACGCAGCGCAAAATTTGTCTATCAGCGCTGCGACATCGCCGAACTCTCCAGCCACACTGCCCTCGTCGACGCCGCGATAAAAGCCTTTGGCCGCATTGATTGCCTGGTCAACAATGCCGGCGTCGGCGCTGTCGTGCGCGGTGATTTGCTGGAGCTGACGCCTGAGAATTTCGACCGCGCGCTTGGCATCAACCTGCGCGGCACTGTGTTCCTCAGCCAGGCCGTCGGCAAGGCGATGCTGGCTATTCCTGGCGATCGCCCGAAATCGATCATCACCATCACTTCGGTCAGCGCCGAAATGGCATCGCCCGAACGCTCCGAATACTGCGTCTCAAAGGCCGGTCTTTCGATGTGGGTGAAGAACCTGGCGCTGCGGCTCGCTCCCGGAAACATCGGCGTGTTCGAGGTGCGGCCGGGCATCATCCGCACCGACATGACGGCAGGGGTCTCCGCTAAGTACGATGCGCTCATCGAGGGCGGTCTCGTGCCAGCCAAACGTTGGGGCGAAGCCACCGATATTGGTGCCGCGGTGGCGGCGCTCGCCTCTGGAAAATTCGGCTTTTCGACCGGATCGGTCATCAATGTCGACGGCGCGCTTTCCGTGCCGCGCTTGTGAGGAACCATGACTGACTACATCATCGTGGGTGCCGGCCCGGCCGGCTGCGTTCTGGCCAACCGGTTGAGCGAGGATCCGTCAAATTCGGTGTTGCTGCTCGAAGCCGGCGGCAAGGACTGGCATCCTTACATCCACATGCCTGCGGGCTTTGCCAAGATGACCAAGGGCATCGCCTCCTGGGGCTGGTCGACAGTGCCGCAGAAGCACATGAAAGACCGCGTCTTCTGGTACACGCAGGCCAAGGTGGTCGGCGGCGGCTCATCGATCAACGCCCAGATCTACACGCGCGGCAATGCGCGCGATTACGACGCCTGGGAGAAGGAAGAGGGCCTGGCCGGCTGGGGCTATCGCGACGTGCTGCCCTATTTCAAGCGCGCCGAGAACAACCAGCGTTTCGCCAACGATTTCCACGGCGACGAAGGGCCGCTCGGCGTCTCCAATCCGATCTCGCCTTTGCCGATCTGCGAGGCCTATTTCCGCGCCGGGCAGGAAATGGGCATTCCCTTCAACCCAGATTTCAACGGCGCTGCCCAGGAGGGCGTCGGCTATTACCAGCTGACCCAGAAAAACGCCCGGCGCTCATCAGCCTCGGTCGCCTATCTGAAACCGATCCGCGACCGCCGGAATCTGAGCGTCAGGACCGATGTGCTGGTCACGCGTATCGTTGTCGAAAAAGACCGCGCCATCGGCGTCGAGATCGTCGACAGACCGGGCAGTGAGAAGACAATCCTGCGCGCCGAGCGCGAGGTGATCGTCTCCTCCGGCGCCATCGGCTCGCCGAAGCTGCTGATGCAGTCGGGCATCGGCCCGGCCGATCATTTGAAGTCGGTCGGCGTGACGCCGGTGCACGACCTGCCCGGCGTCGGCTCCAACATGCAGGACCACCTCGACTTGTTCGTCATCGCCGAATGCACCGGCGACCACACCTATGACAACTACGCCAAGCTGCACCGCACGGCCTGGGCCGGCCTGCAATATCTGCTTTTGAAGAAGGGCCCGGTGGCCTCCAGCCTGTTCGAGACCGGCGGCTTCTGGTACGCCGACCCGACCGCCGCCTCGCCCGACATCCAGTTCCATCTCGGCCTCGGCTCCGGCATCGAGGCCGGCGTCGAGAAGCTGAACAACCCCGGCGTGACGCTGAACTCGGCCTTCCTGCGCCCGCGCTCGCGCGGCACGGTGCGGCTGAAGAGCGCCGATCCGGCCGACCACCCGCTGATCGACCCGAACTACTGGTCCGATCCATACGACCGCGACATGTCGATCAAGGGGCTGAGGCTGGCGCGCGAGATCATGCGGCAGAAAGCGCTTCAGCCTTACGTACTGCGCGAAGTGCTGCCAGGCCCTGCCCTGCAGAGCGACGACGACCTCTTCGACTATGCCTGCCGCACGTCGAAGACCGATCATCACCCGGTCGGCACCTGCCGCATGGGCCATGACGCGATGGCCGTGGTGACACCCGATCTCAGGCTGCGCGGCATCGAGGGCTTGCGCGTCTGCGACGCCTCGGTAATGCCGCGCGTGCCTTCCTCCAACACCAACGCGCCGACCATCATGGTCGGCGAAAAGGGCGCCGACCTGATCCTCGGCCGCGAGCCGCTGCCGCCGGCCGTGTTCAAGGGCAACCGGGCGGCGTGAGGAACAGGCGATGATCCGGCACTGCGTCTTTGTCCGCTTCCGCGACGATGTCCCCGCTACCGAACGCGCGGCGATCCATGCCGATCTCGAAGCGCTGCGATCCGTCATCGACGGCATGGGCAAGGTGCATTTCAGCGCCAATGTCAGCCCCGAGCCTTTCGCGCGCGGCCTCACGCACGGCTTCACCATCGACTTTCGCGACGACGCCGCCCGCGACGCCTATCTGGTGCATGAGGCGCATCAGCGCGCCGGCGCCAGGCTGGTCGCGGCGCTCGACGGCGGCACCGACGGGCTGATGGTCTTCGATCTCGAGCATGATCCCGAAAAGTGGGAACCGGTTTTCGGAAAAGATCACGCCCCAACAAAGAGTTAGATCGGGATGACGACTCAACGAAACGTCATCCCGATCTAGCGCTTACGGAAATGTGACCGCCGGTTCTCAAAAACCGGCGCTCCAGCTGTTCTCTTTTGCCCTGGGTGGAACATATCGTTCCTTTTGGGGGATACAAAAGGAGGACCGCCTTGAACCTCACTTCAGAGCAGAAGAAAACCGTACTTGCATCATTCCTGGGTTGGACGCTCGACGCTTTTGATTTCTTCCTTCTGACTTTCCTGCTCACCGATATTGCGGCTGAATTCAACACCGACGTGCCGGCTGTCTCGAAAGCGCTTTTTCTGACGCTGGCGACGCGCTTTATCGGCGCTTTTTTCTTCGGCATGCTTGCCGATAAATATGGGCGCAAGCCTATCCTGATGCTCAACATCGTCAGCTATTCGGTGATCGGCGCACTGGCTGCCTTCTCGCCCAATCTCGGCATCTTCCTGGCCTTGCGCGCGCTGTTCGGCATCGCCATGGGCGGCGAATGGGGACTGGGCAGCTCGCTCGCCATGGAATCCATTCCGCCGAGCGCGCGCGGCATGGTCTCCGGCATCCTGCAATGCGGCTATCCGGCCGGCTACCTGCTGGCCGCTGTCGTCTACGGGCTGCTCTACGGCCAACACATCGGCGAGTTCACCTTCGGCTGGCGCGCCATGTTCCTGCTCTCCTTCGTGCCGGCGCTGATCGTGCTCTTCATCCGCTCGCACGTGCCGGAATCGCCGGCCTTCGTCGAGGCGCAGAAATCGGTCAAGCCGGGCCTTATCGAAACGCTGCAGAAGCACTGGGGCGTCGCGCTCTATGCGGTGGTGCTGATGATGTTCTTCAACTTCTTCAGCCACGGCACGCAGGACCTTTACCCGACCTTCCTGAAGAAGCAGCATGGCTTCGATCCGCACACGGTGAGCTGGATCACCATTGTCGCCAACCTCGGCGCGATCGCCGGCGGCCTGACGTTCGGCGCGCTGTCGGAGAAGATCGGCCGCATCAATGCCATCACGCTCGCCTGCCTGATCGCGCTGCCGGCGATCCCGCTCTGGGCCTATTCGACGACGCCCTTCATGCTGGCCATCGGCGCCTTCGTCATGCAGGTCGCGGTGCAAGGCGCCTGGGGTGTCATCCCGGTGCATCTCAACGAGCTGTCGCCGGGTTCGGTGCGCGCGACGCTGCCTGGTTTCATCTACCAGGCCGGCAATCTCGCCGCGTCCTATGGCGGCCCTTACCAGGCCGGCATCGCCGAGGCTCCCGGGGGCAGCTATGGCTACGCGCTGGCGCTGTTTGCCGGCGTGGTCGCCATCTGCATCATCGTCGTCATCCGCTTCAGCCCGGAACGGCGCGGTCAGGTGATGACCGTGCTGGGATAGCGGCGGCCGCTAACCCATTCTGAGCGCCGCGACGCCGGCCACGATGCCGAGCGCCGCGGCGACGCGCCACGCAGTCATCTTCTCGCCCAGCGCCAGCACCGAAATCAGCATGGCAAACAGGATCGAGGTCTCGCGCAATGATGCGACCGAGGCGATCGGCGCCTTGGTCATTGCCCACATGACGATCCAATAGGCGGCGCCGCTGAGCACGCCGGTGAACAGTCCGGCCTTCCAGTCGCGCGCCAGAACGGGTACCGCCTTTGGTCCTCGGAAGATCAGGCACAGCACAAGCGCCCCCGCCGCGTCGCAGACGAACAGCCAGGCCGCGTAACTTTGCGCGGTGGCGGCAAGCCTGGCGCCGCTGCCGTCGGACAGCGTGTAGCTGGCGATGAAGATCGATGTGCCGAGCGCGAAGCCGACCGCGCGTAGATTGAGCTTCTCCAGATGCGCGCCGCCGCGAAACGACATCACCAGCGTGCCGACCGACAACAGCACGATGCCGACAATGGCGAACGGCGCCGGAACCTCGCCGACCACGACGATGGCGCCAAGCGCCGACAGCAGCGGCGCGGTGCCACGCGCCAGCGGATAGGTCTGGGCGAAATCGCCTGCCTTGTAAGCGCCGACCAGGAAGCTGCGGTAGCCGATGTGGAAGACCACCGACGCAATGATGTATGGCCAGATTTCGGCCCTTGGAAACTCGACGAAAGGCAGCGCGAACATCGCCGCAAAGCCCATGCCGAGCGTCATCAAGGTGATCGACAGGAAACGGTCGAGATGCACCTTGACCAGCGCATTCCAGATCGCATGCATGGCCGCCGCGGAGAGTACGGCGAGGAAGACGAACAACGTCATGACGGGCTCATCGACCCTTGCTGGCCGAACGGCGTTTCGAGATCGATATCGACCCTGAGCGGGAAATGATCCGAAGCGATCTCGCCGATATCGGCGCTGATCCTGCGCACGCGATCGGCCAGCCCACCGCCGACGAAGCAATGGTCGAGCCGACGTTTTGCCAGTTTGCCGTCGATGATCTTTTCATGCGTGTGAAAGTCCGCCGCCGGCGCCCTTGCGACGGCAGCGGCGTCGATGAAGCCGTCGATATAGGCGGCGCCGCGATGATAGGGCGTCGAGCCGATAATGCGCCGGTGTTCGGCGCTGCCCGGCTCCATGTTGAAGTCGCCCAGCCAGATCGCCGCCAGCGGACTTTCCGGTTCCGGCTGGCCATGCGTCCAGTTGCGTTGCGGCTCGTCATCGACGCCGCTCCACGGACCCCCCTCCAGCGGAGCGCGGCGATGCTCGGCGAGCAGGTAATCGATCTGCTCCAGCCGCTCCTCGGCCGCGATATGGGCAAGATGCAACGACAAGACCCGCACTGGTCCCGCCGGTGCCCGGATCATGCATTCGAGCGCGGCATTGCGTGTGTTGAGCGGCCTCAGCGTGCGCCGCAGCGGCAGCGTGTGCAGGCGCGACCAGACGATCGGCAGCCTGGACAACAGCATCGTGCCGAACTGCCGTCGGCGGTTGACGACACGGCCATCGCGCCTTTCGCTGGCATCCATGTCGAAGGCGGGGCCGTAGACCCAGTAATAGTCGGGCAGCAGGCTGGACAGAATTTCGGGCTGATCGTCATGGTCGGTGCGCCGCCAGTGCCGCTCCACCTCTTGCAGAGCGATGATGTCGGCGCCGTCGACCAGGCGCGCTATGCGCGCAAGATCGTAACGGCCGTCAATGCCGAAGCCATACTGGATGTTGTAGCTGACCAGCTTCATCGATTAACCGGCTCACATTCGGTGTTGGCAGTAATGGTTCGGCGGATTGGTTGCAATGTGCAGCGAAACCACACCGGCTTGGGCCAGGCCCCGAGCCCGGCTTTGGAGTGACAATGCACCGGCTTGAATTTCTTAGTATGTCGTCAGCGGCTGGTAGCTCCCGGCGGGCGACGCCGCCAGCTCCGCCCAGTCGATCTCTTCTTCCAGCCGATGATAGGCCTCGTCGCCGATCGTGCCGTTGCGGCGCAATTCCTCGAGCGTGTCGCGCTGACGGTTGATGGCATAGAGCCGCAGCCGGTCATATTCGGTCGCGGCTTGAGCGTCATCCGGGTTTTCCGCGACCACGCGTTGCGCCTCATATTGTTCGCGCACGACGGCCGCGGCCGCCGAGGTCTTGCGGCTCAGCACATCGAGCGCGGCCTGCATGATGGCGACGCGCGCCTGCGCAACCTCAAGGTCGATCGTCGTATCGCGCGGGAAGTTAAGCCGGCGCAGCAGCGGCTTCAGGGTCATGCCTTGCAGCACCAGCGTGCCGAGGACGACGGCGAAAGCGGCAAGCACGATCGGGTCGCGACCTGGAAAGCCGGCAGGCAAGGCAACGGCCGCGACCAGCGTCACCAGCCCGCGCATGCCGCACCAGCCGACGAGCACGGCGCCGGCAAATGTCGGCGCATCCCGTTTGTTTTCCTCGCTGTCGTGGCGGGCAAACCAGCGGATGATCGCAACGTAACTCGCCACCCAGACAAGGCGCGCGGCAATGACGACGGCGAGCACCGTCGCGGCGAAGAGAAACGCTTCGCCCTGCCCGTCGCCGGCGAGCCGTCCGACGATCGACCGGGCCTGCAGGCCCATCAGCACGAAAGCCAACACGTTGAGCACGAAGACCGCCGACTCCCAAACCGAATAGGCGCTGACGCGGCGTCTGGCCGACATGCGCCGCGGCGCCCGGCGCGCGATGGTGATGGCATAGACGACGATGGTGATGATGGCCGAAAGGCCGAGCTTGTCGGCAATGATCCAGACGGCGAAGGTTCTGGCGAACTGCACAACCGTGCTGCTCGCCGCATCCTCGATTCGCGTGAGCGTAAGCAAGGAGAAGCGGCCAAACAAATAGCCGGCGACGACGCTGCCGACCGTTGCCAAAAGGATTGTCGGAATGGCGTTGCTCAGCATGATCGTGCCGAGCGCCGCCGAAACTGCCAGCCGA
>JAEKLU010000158.1 GCA_019509685.1 Mesorhizobium sp.
GCGTCACCCGCAATGTCGACGACATGCTGGAGGCCTGGCGCAACCAGAAGGGCGAGAAGCCACGCCTGGTGCACCGGCTCGACCGCGATACGTCCGGCGTGCTGGTGGTTGCCCGCACCAGGCTTGCGGCGATGAAGCTTTCGGAAGCGTTCCGGGCACGCGAGACGAAGAAGACCTATTGGGCGCTGGTCAAGGGCGTGCCGCCGAAGCGCGAGGACAAGATCTCGACCTGGCTGATCAAGGAGCCGACCGAGGACGGCGATCGTGTGCGCGTGGCGGCACACGGTGAAAAAGGCGCCGACCATGCCGTGTCCTTCTACCGCATCATCGAGCAGGCGGCGCAGACTATGACCTGGCTGGAGATGGAGCCCTATACCGGCCGCACGCACCAGCTTCGCGTTCATGCCGCCTATATCGGCTGCCCGATCATCGGCGACCCGAAATATTTCGAGGCCGATACCAACTGGGATTTCCCGGGCGGCATCCAGAACCGCCTGCATCTGCATGCGCGCCGCATCGTCATTCCGCATCCCGACAAAGGCGTCATCGACGTCACCGCGCCGATGCCGCCGCATATGCGCCAGAGCTGGAACCTGATCGGCTTCGACGACGCCAGCGCGGAGGACTGATAGTGGCCGTCGTGCCCGCATTGGATCGCCGCGACGCTGTCGATATGGCGGCGGTCCTCATCATGGTCGGGCTGACCTTCTCCTGGGGGCTGAACTACGTCGCCGCCAAGATCTCTTATGCCGGCTACGATCCTGTCTTCGTCTCGATCGCGCGTTCGATCATCGGCGGGCTCTGTGTGTTCGCCTGGTGCCGTCTGCGCGGCATCAAGCTGTTCGAAGCCGACGGCACGCTGACCGCGGGGATCATGGTCGGCGTGCTCTTCGGTGTCGAGTTCCTGTGCCTTTATGTCGGGCTGGAATACACCACCGTTGCCCGCAACACGCTCTTGGTCAACACCATGCCGTTCTGGGTGCTGATCGGCGGCCATTTCCTGCTTGGCGAACGCATCAACACGCGCAAGCTCGCCGGGCTCATCCTCGCCTTCTGCGGCCTTGCGGCGGTCTTTTCCGACGGCATCGTCGCCGGCACCGACGCGACGCTGACCGGCGACCTGCTCAGCCTCGGCTCCGGCGTCCTGTGGGCAGCCACCAGCATCGTCATCAAACGCTCAAAGCTGGTCCAAGCCAGCGCTGAGAAACTTCTGCTCTACCAACTGGCCGGCGCTGCAATTGTCGGCCTCCTGGTGCTGCCGTTCGCCGGTCCGCCGATCCGCAACGTCAACGCCTTGGCGACATGGGCGCTGCTCTTTCAGTCTTTCTATGTCGTCGCCTTCACCTATGTATTGTGGTTCTGGCTGCTTCGGCGCTATCCGGCGTCCGGCCTGTCGAGCTTCGCCTTCCTGTCGCCGGTGTTCGGCGTGCTGTGCGGCGCGGTCATTTTGGGTGAGCCGCCGACGGTCCGGATTTTTGTGGCGCTGGCGCTGATCGCGGCTGGCCTGATCATCGTCAACCGGCCGGCGCGAAGGCAGCCGGCGCCCTAGTAGTCTACGGAATCGAATCGATATG
The DNA here is from genome assembly GCA_019509685.1 of Mesorhizobium sp. The sequence continues at coordinate 1,575 of JAEKLU010000158.1, forward strand.
CGCGATATTCTTGAAGACCTCGAAGCAGGAAAACTGCTGTCCGATCCGGATCCGGTGCGCCGTGCCCAGCTTCAGATGAAGACGCCGCTGCCGAAGCGTTTTTACAAAGATGTCTCGGTGGCGCCGGTCGAAAACGGCTTTGCCGTGCATCTCGACGGCCGTCCGGTACGCACGCCGGGCAAGGCGGTGATGGTGTTACCGACCGAAAAGGCCGCAAACCTGGTGGCCGATGAGTTTGTCGCGCAGGGTGAGGTCATCGACCCGGTGACGATGCCGGTCATGCGCCTCGTCAACACCGCCGTCGACGGCGTCGCCACCGATCCGCAGGCTGTGCTGGAGGATGTGCTGCGTTTTGCGTCATCCGATCTGCTCTGCTACCGCGCCGACGCTCCGCAAGGCCTGGTCGATCGCCAGAACAAGCACTGGGATCCGGTGCTCGACTGGGCACGCGGCCGCCTTGGCGCGCGTTTCAATCTTGCCGAGGGCGTCATCCATGTCGAGCAGCCACGTGAGACGATTGCCGTGCTCGGCTCGCATCTTGGCCAGCGCGCCGAACCGATGCGGCTGGCCGCCATCCATGTCATGACCTCGCTGACCGGCTCGGCGCTGCTGGCGCTCGCGGTCGATTTCGGCGAGATCGACGGCGAGGAAGCCTGGCTTGCCGCCCATGTCGATGAGGACTGGCAGATCGAGCACTGGGGCCATGACGCCGAAGCGGTCGCCCGCCGCTCGGCACGCAAGCGCGACATGATGGCGGCTGTCAGCCTGCTCGAGGTGCTGCAGGGTTAAGCGTACCGCACTGCACCTAATACGAAAGTCATAATCCCATCGTCGCTCTGCCGTTGCCGGCTCCTTTCTGTCATTTTTTCACCCGTTGCTGCGTTTTTTGAGTCCGCATTCGGAGGAAGGCGGACTGTCGCGCGCAGCCATCGAGGACAGACGGGATCCCACGGGAGGACAGTTCAATGGCAATGGCATCGACCGCCGGCGGAACAAGCCGCGGCATGACGCGGGAAGAGAAGAAAGTCATCTTCGCTTCCTCGCTCGGCACCGTATTCGAATGGTACGATTTCTATCTCTACGGCTCGCTGGCGGCCTTTATCGGCTCGACCTTCTTCAGCCCGGCAATCCCGGAAGCCACGCGAAACATCTTCGCGCTGCTTGCCTTTGCCGCCGGCTTTCTTGTCCGCCCGTTTGGCGCGCTGGTCTTCGGCCGCATCGGCGATCTCGTCGGCCGCAAATACACCTTCCTCGTCACCATGACGATCATGGGCCTGTCGACCTTCCTGGTCGGCTTGCTTCCCGGCTACGCAACCCTGGGCATCTTGGCACCCGTGATCCTAATTATCCTGCGAATGCTGCAGGGGCTTGCGCTGGGTGGCGAATATGGTGGTGCCGCGACTTATGTCGCTGAACACGCGCCGGACGATCGCCGTGGCTTCTACACATCGTGGATCCAGACGACGGCCACACTCGGTCTGTTCCTGTCGCTGATCGTCATCCTGATCGTGCAAGGCTCGCTCAGTAAGGAAACCTACGCTGCCTGGGGCTGGCGCATTCCTTTCATCGTCTCCTTCCTGCTGCTCGCCGTTTCGATCTGGATCCGGTTGTCGCTCTCGGAGTCTCCGACCTTCCAGAAGATGAAGGATGAGGGCAAGGGTTCCAAGGCGCCTCTGACCGAAGCCTTCGGCCAGTGGAAGAACGCCAGGATCGCGCTGCTCGCGCTGCTCGGCCTTACCGCCGGTCAGGCCGTCGTCTGGTACAACGGCCAGTTTTACGCGCTGTTCTTCCTGCAGAACGTGCTCAAGGTCGATCCGCAATCGGTCAATATCATGATTGCGATTGCCCTGGCGCTCGGCTCGATCTTCTTCGTCGTGTTCGGCTGGCTGTCCGACAAGATCGGCCGCAAGCCGATCATCATGGCCGGCCTCGCGCTTGCCATCGTCTGCACCTTCCCGCTGTTCAAAGCGCTGACCAAGGCGGCCAACCCGGCTCTTGCCGCCGCCCAACAGAACACACGCGCCACTGTGACGACCGCGCCGGGCGACTGCAAGTTCCAGTTCAACCCGGTCGGCACCGCCAAGTTCACGACGTCTTGTGATATCGCGACTTCGTTCCTGACCAAAAACTCGGTGCCTTACGACGTCGTTTCTACGGCTGCACCCGGCACCGCGGCCACGGTCAAGATCGGCAACGAAACGGTGCCGTCCTACGACGCCGTCGCGGCCGGCGACCAGGCCAAAGCCAAGGACGCAGCCTTCGTCAAGGCGGTCAACATGTCGCTGCAGGACGGCGGCTATCCGCTGAAGCGCGCGGCGATCAAGATACCTGACCAGAAGCTGGACGCCTTCATCGCGGCCAACCCGGAGCTGAAGCTCGACGCCGCGGCAATCCGCAGCGGCGAGAAGGCGACGGTTCCGATCGACAAGGCCATCAGCGACAAGCTGCTGACCAAGGATGAGGCGGCCGGTGCGCCGGAGGTCACAGTCTACAACATCCCGGGCGGCGGTCCGTTCGCCATGGTCGCCGATCCGGCCCAGGTCAACTGGCCGATGACGATCGGCATCCTGTTCATCCTCGTGATCTTCGTGACCATGGTCTATGGCCCCATCGCCGCGATCCTGGTCGAGATGTTCCCGACCCGCATCCGCTACACCGGCATGTCGCTGCCTTACCACATTGGCAACGGTTGGTTCGGTGGCCTGCTGCCCGCGATCGTGTTCGCGTTCAGCGCCTACAAGGGCGATATCTATTTCGGTCTATGACGCTGATCATCGGCATGATCTTCGTCAAGGATACGCTTGGCACCGACTTGCACGCCAAGGACTGATCGTCAGGACATCCAATAGAAAACCCGGCGCGAGCAATCGCGCCGGGTTTTCTTGTCGGAAGGGATGAAGCGGATCAGCTCTTACGCTGGTGATTTTCTTCCTCGACGGCCGCTTCGTGGTACCAGCCGTCGAAGTCGGTATGCTCGCCGCGCAACGATGCCAGCTCTGCCGCGAATTTCGCCTTGGCGCCTAAATTTGAGGCAGACTTGCGGGCTGCGAGCGGGAACATCAGGATCTTTGCCGACGGGCGCGGTTGCGTGACTTGCATTGGCTGCCCTCCTTACTTTTCCAGGGGCTATCGATTCAGCTTTCCATCAAGATAGGTTCTGCGATTCCTTTAGGCAATATGCCTACAAAAAGATCATCTTTTGCCTATGATTTGAGCAAAATCGGCGCCTGAACGATCCGCACGCATTGCTGAGATGGCTCAGCAAAATCAACGTCTTGCCATGACCATTTTGCCGCACCCGCCATCAGCCGAGTGGCATACGATTTGCTTTTTAACGATCGGCAGGCCGGCCCAGTCCGGCCATGCGTTGATGCCGCCCACATACGGCGTCCTAGCAACGAGAGGCACTGGAATGACCAAATACAAGCTCGAGTATATCTGGCTAGACGGATATGTCCCGACCCCCAGCCTGCGCGGCAAGACCCAGATCAAGGAGTTTGCCGAGTTCCCGACGCTCGAGCAGCTGCCGCTGTGGGGCTTCGATGGCTCCTCGACGAACCAGGCCGAGGGCCACAGCTCGGACTGCGTGCTGAAGCCCGTCGCCGTCTATCCGGATCCGGCCCGCACCAATGGCGTTCTGGTCATGTGCGAGGTCATGATGCCCGATGGCGTGACGCCGCATGCCTCCAACAAGCGCGCTACCGTCCTCGACGACGAGGGCGCCTGGTTCGGCTTCGAGCAGGAATATTTCTTCTACAAGGACGGCCGTCCGCTGGGCTTCCCCGAAAGCGGCTATCCGGCCCCGCAAGGCCCGTACTACACCGGCGTCGGCTTCAAGAATGTCGGCGATGTCGCCCGCAAGATCGTCGAGGAGCATCTCGACCTCTGCCTGGCCGCCGGCATCAACCATGAAGGCATCAACGCCGAAGTGGCCAAGGGCCAGTGGGAATTCCAGATCTTCGGCAAGGGCTCCAAGAAGGCCGCCGACCAGATGTGGATAGCGCGCTACCTGCTGCTGCGCCTGACCGAGACTTACGGCATCGACATCGAATTCCACTGCAAGCCGCTCGGCGACACCGACTGGAACGGCTCGGGCATGCACTGCAACTTCTCCACCACCTATATGCGCGAAGTCGGCGGCAAAGCCTATTTCGAGGCGCTGATGGCCCAGTTCGACAAGAACCTGATGGACCACATCGCCGTCTATGGCCCGGACAACGACAAGCGCCTGACCGGCAAGCATGAGACCGCGCCGTGGAACAAGTTCAGCTATGGC
>JAEKLU010000259.1 GCA_019509685.1 Mesorhizobium sp.
CTGTTCAGGCTTCTTCAGCCAGGCCAGGACATCGCGCCGAAACGGATGCGCCAGCGCCTTCAATATGATGTCGTTGTCCATCTTCACCTGCATCGATCTCATCCGATATATAGATCGGGTAGAGGCGATATGGCAGGAAATCCGTTCCATTGTTGATGGCGATCGGAGAAAGCTGTTTTCCGCCAGGGGCAGGTGGCCGCAAGGAATGCCCGCAGCTTCTGGGGCGCAGGCGCGCTGGCTGCCGAGCCGTGGAAAATGAACTGCGACCGGCCACCAGCCGGAGCGGACTGGCTCTAGCTCTTCAAGCCGCCAGCACTGCCTGATCTAGCCCGCGGATAATCCGTGCCAGTTCTACGCACTCGTCCTGGCGCGCCCTGTTGCGGCGCCATGCCAGGCAGATCATGCGCTGCGGCATCGGCTCCTGGAATGGCACGATCCGCAAGTCTGGCATGACACCTGCGGCACTTGCCGCCATTTCCGGCACCAGCGTGACGCCCAGCCCATGCGCCACCATCTGCAAGAGCGTGGTCAGGCTGGTGGCGCCATAGCTTGCCATTGCCACAGGCCGCACATTGCCGCAGACGGCCAGCGCCTGCTCGCGCAGGCAATGGCCTTCCTCCAGAAGCATCAGCCGTTCCAGCGCCGGGCTTTCCGGCGGCACCGGCGGTGAGGCGAAGGCGGGGTCGCCGGTCGGCACGGCGAGGAAGAAGCGGTCGGGGAACAGCTCCTCGGTGATGAGACCCGGATGATCGAGCGGCAGCGCGGCGATGAAAGCGTCGAGCCGGCCGGAAACCGCGTCCTCGACCAGCGCCGCGGTCACCGCTTCACGCAGCTCGAGCTGCAGCACCGGATACTGCTTCTTCAGTTCCGGCAGCACATGCGGCAACAAATAGGGCGCAACGGTCGGAATGATGCCCAGGCGGAAACGGCCTTCCATGGAAGGACGGCCGCGCCGCGCCGTCGTCTCGACGTCACGTATATCGGCCAGGATGCGCTCGATACGCGGCCGCAAGGCCAGCGCTTCGTCGGTCATGCGTATTGTCTTGCCGCCGCGCTCGAACAACAGGCAGCTCAGCCGCTCCTCCATTTCCGCGATCTGCGCGGAGAGCGCCGGTTGGCTGACGCCGGCGAGCTTGGCGGCGCGGCCGAAATGCAGCGTCTGCGCCAGCGCGTCGAAATATTGCATCTGTCGGACAGTGAGGCCAATCATAAGCAAAGGTTATCAAAACAAACAGGAAAGGCAATTTGTCTTTATCGCCTGACCGCCTTAGTCTGGAATCATTCCAGATTGGCGTGGGGCTTTTTTCTGCCCCCGACGCCTCGGCAAAACCTCGGCAAAAATCGGAGACGAAGATGGACGCGAAAACCGACGACAACAGCGCGGGCAAGTGCCCCGTAGCGCACGGATCCTCGGGCAGGACCAACCGTGACTGGTGGCCGAACCAGCTCGACCTCACCGTCCTGCACCAGCAGTCGAACCTTTCGGACCCGATGGGCGAGGACTTCGACTATGCCAAGGAATTCGCCAGCCTCGACCTCGATGCGGTGATCAAGGACCTGCACCATGTCATGACGGATTCGCAGGACTGGTGGCCGGCCGATTTCGGCCATTACGGGCCGCTGTTCATCCGCATGGCCTGGCACAGCGCCGGCACCTACCGCATCGGCGATGGCCGCGGCGGCGCGGGTGCCGGCCAGCAGCGTTTCGCGCCGCTGAACAGCTGGCCGGACAACGCCAATCTCGACAAGGCGCGCCGGCTGTTGTGGCCGGTCAAGCAGAAATACGGCCGCAAGATCTCCTGGGCGGATCTTTTGATCCTGACCGGCAACGTCGCGCTGGAATCGATGGGCTTCAAGACCTTCGGCTTCGCTGGCGGCCGCGCCGACGTCTGGGAGCCGGAGCAGGACGTGAACTGGGGCTCGGAGAGCAAATGGCTCGGCGATGAGCGCTATTCGGGCGATCGCGAGCTGCATGGCCATCTCGGCGCTGTCCAGATGGGGCTGATCTATGTCAATCCGGAAGGCCCGAACGGCAAGCCGGATCCGTTGGCTTCGGCACGCGACATCCGCGAGACCTTCGGCCGCATGGCCATGAATGACGAGGAGACCGTCGCACTGATCGCCGGCGGGCACACCTTCGGCAAGACCCATGGCGCCGGGGACGCGGCACTTGTCGGCGCCGAGCCGGAAGGAGCGGGCATCGAGGCGCAGGGCCTCGGCTGGTCGAGCAAGCACGCCTCCGGCATTGCCGGCGACGCGATCACCTCCGGGCTCGAAGTCACCTGGACGACGACGCCGACCAAATGGAGCAACAATTTCTTCGACAATCTGTTCGGCTTCGAATGGGAACTGACCAAGAGCCCGGCCGGCGCCAACCAGTGGACGCCGAAAGGCGGCTCCGGGGCGGTTACGGTGCCGGATGCGCACAATCCGGGCAAGCGCCACGCGCCGGCGATGCTGACCACCGACCTCGCGCTGCGCGTCGACCCGGCCTACGAGAAGATCTCGCGCCGCTTCCATGAGCATCCCGAGCAGTTCGCCGACGCCTTCGCCCGCGCCTGGTATAAGCTAACCCATCGCGACATGGGTCCGGTCGTGCGTTATCTCGGACCGCTCGTGCCGAAGGAAGAGCTGATCTGGCAGGACCCGATCCCGGCCATCGACCACGAGCTGGTCAGCGAGACCGACATTGCATCGCTGAAGGCGAAGATCCTGGCGTCCGGCCTCTCGGTCTCCGAGTTGGTCTCGACCGCCTGGGCTTCGGCCTCGACGTTCCGCAACTCCGACAAGCGCGGCGGCGCCAATGGCGGCCGCATCCGGCTCGCCCCGCAGAAGGACTGGGCGGTCAACCAGCCGGCGCAGCTTGCCAAGGTGCTGGCCAAGCTCGAAGCCATCCAGAAGGAGTTCAACGCGGCGCAGGACAAGAAGGTCTCGCTCGCCGACCTCATCGTGCTTGGCGGCGCGGCTGCTGTCGAGAAGGCCGCCAAGGACGGCGGTGAACCGGTGAATGTGCCGTTCACGCCGGGCCGCATGGACGCCTCGCAAGAGCAGACGGATGTCCATTCCTTTGCCGCGCTGGAGCCGAAAGTCGATGGCTTCCGCAACTACAGCAGTGGCAAGCAGCCGCTATCGGTCGAGGCGCTGCTGGTCGATCGGGCGCAGCTGCTTGGCCTGACGGCGCCGGAGATGACGGTGCTGGTCGGCGGCCTGCGCGTGCTCGGCGCCAATGCCGGAGGCTCCAGGCACGGCGTCTTCACCGACAAGCCTGGCACGCTGACCAACGACTTCTTCGTCAACCTGCTGTCGATGGCGACTGTCTGGGATCCGGCGGCCGGCTCGACGCCAGGTTCGGACGAAGTCTACGAAGCGCACGACCGCAAGACCAGGCAGGTCAAATGGACCGGCACCCGTGCCGACCTGATCTTCGGCTCGCACGCGCAGTTGCGCGCGCTGTCCGAGGTCTATGGTTCGACCGACGCCAAGACGAAGTTCGTCAAGGATTTCGTCAAGGCATGGACCAAGGTGATGAACGCCGACCGCTTCGAGATCGCCGCGAAGTAAGGCCTCGTCCTCCCAAGAAAAGGCGCGGGGTCCTGCCCCGCGCCTTTTTCGATTCAGGCCGATGCAATTCCAGGAAAGCGTGTGGCGGTTGCCCCGTCCGGAATTGCCTCGGACAAAACCCGTCAGTCTTTCTCGAAGATGCCGGCCTTGGCGACGACGCCGGCAATGGCGCCGCCGATCAGTGGCGCGACGATGAACAGCCAGAGCTGGCTAAGCGCAGCACCCCCGGTAAACAGCGCCGGGCCGATCGAGCGCGCCGGATTGACCGAGGTGCCGGTCACCGGGATCATGGCGAAGTGGATGCCCGCCAGCGTCAGGCCGATGACCAGCCCGGCAAAAGCGGTGGTGTGCTTGGCGTTGGTGACGCCGAGGATCACGGTGACGAAGGTGAAAGTGCCGATCAGCTCCCATAGGAAGGCCGAGCTCATGCCCCATTTGGCCTCGTCCCAGCCGTTGGCGCCGAAGCCGCCGGTGTGGCCGCCGGTCTGGCCGGAAACGATGATCCACAGCGCCAGCGAGGCGATGATGGCGCCGATGATCTGCGCGATCCAGTAGGGAATGACATCCTTGGCCGGCATCCGTCCCGCCAGGAACACGCCTAGCGTCACTGCCGGGTTGAGATGCGCGCCCGAGATCGGGCCGATCGCATAGGCGGCCGCGATCAGGCCGATGCCGAACGCCAGGCCGATGCCTTCCTGGCCAAGCGGCAGCGCGCCGCCGAAGCCGCCCGTGACCACGGAGGCCGTGCCGATGAACACCAACAAAAACGTGCCGAGAACTTCTGCCAGATAAGTCTTCATTGCCCTCTCCTCATAGGACCCGCCTGAACCGCGTTGCTCGCGTCGCGAATCACCGGCGAAAGAGTATTCCTGCCGATGAATCTTGGAAAGCACAGGGGTTAAGCCAAGCTGCTTGCTTGTGCGCGCCAGTTAATTGCATTAGGGCTCGATAATGTATTTCCGGAATTGCTCCAGACCTTCTTGTGAGGCCGGCTTTTCATGTTGCCAGCCGACTTTCCGGCATCGGCTTTGTCGCATCCCACGCACAGGCGACGCATGAACGCCGCAACAGAACTGTTTCAATCCTGGCTGGAAAAGCTTTAAGAGCGGCCGGAAGAATACGGAACGACGGAAGACAAAATGCGATTGGGCGGAAGGCTGGCAGCGGCCATAGAGGTTCTGGAAGACATCGACCGGCGGCACCGGCCGGTGGCCGACGCCTTGCGCGACTGGGGCCTGTCGCATCGCTTTGCCGGCGGCGGCGATCGCGCGGCGATCGGCAACATCGTCTATGACGCGTTGCGCCGCAAGCGTTCCGCTGGCTGGCTGTTCGGCGAGGACACGCCGCGCGCCATCGGCTTCGGCGCGCTGCTGCTTGAATGGGGACAGACCGCTCAGTCGCTCAACGACGCGCTCGACGGCGACAAATTCGCGCCACCCCTGCTCAGCGCCGCCGAACTGAAGGCCGTGGCCGGGCGCCGGTCTGCCGACGCGCCGGACGCGGTGCGGGCCGATGTTCCCGACTGGTGCGCGCCGCTGCTTGAGAAGGCCTATGACGGCTCGTGGGTCGAGGAAGGCGCAGCGCTTGCCACCCGTCCGCCGCTGGATCTCAGGGTCAACACCTTGCTGTCCAACCGCGACAAGGTGCTGGCCGAACTCCAGGGCACAGGTGCTGCGCCGTCGTCAATCGCGCCGCATGGCATCCGCATTCCGCCGATCGACGGCGACGGCCGGCATCCGAACGTCCAGGCTGAGCCGGCTTTCCAGAAAGGCTGGTTCGAGGTGCAGGATGAAGGTTCGCAGCTTGCTGCCGCACTTGCCGGCGCCGAGCCCGGCATGCAGGTGCTGGACTACTGCGCCGGCGCCGGCGGCAAGACGCTGGCGCTGTCGGCCGAGATGGACAATCGGGGCCAGCTCTTTGCCCACGACTCGGAAAAGGCGCGGCTGGCGCCGATCTTCGAGCGCATCCGCCGTTCGCACAATCGCAATGTGCAGGTTGTCAGCAAGCCGGCCGAGCTTGCGCCACTCACCGCTCATATGGACATTGTGCTGATCGACGCGCCTTGCACCGGCAGCGGCACCTGGCGGCGGCGTCCCGACGCCAAATGGCGGCTGACCGATCGGCAGCTCGATGCCCGAAAGGGAGAGCAGCAGGCGATCCTCGACACCGCCCAGGCCTTCGTCAAACCGGGCGGGCTTTTGGTCTACATCACCTGTTCGGTGTTCGACGCCGAGAACGGCGAACAGGTCGCGGCCTTCCGCGCACGCCATGACGGCTTTTCGCCGGTCGATCATCGGACGCTCTGGGACGGGCGCTTCCCCGGCCACGGGAAGGCCGCCCGCATCGCCGACTCCGGCGGCATCTCGCTGTCGCCGGCGCTGAGCGGCACGGATGGTTTCTATTTCCACGCCTTGCGCAAGACTGCCTGAGCGCGTGCCTGAACAGGTTTTGCTGCGCTGCAACATAAGAGATTGCCTGTCTCGCTCGGCTCTGCAATAAGCTTCGCCAGCAAAACGAGAAGGCGAAGGCCATGGCAGCAGCCAAGATCGTACCCGCTCCCGACTTCGAGGAACGCGTCAGGACTTCCTTTGCCCGGCAAAAGGCCATGGCGACCATCGGCGCCGAGCTGACGCTGGTGACGCCCGGCATCATCGAGATCGAGATGCCTTATTCGGCGGCACTGACCCAGCAGCATGGCTTCCTGCATGCCGGTGTGATTTCCACTGCGCTGGACTCCGCCTGCGGCTATGCGGCCTTCTCGCTGATGCCGGAGAATTCCGGCGTGCTGACCATCGAATTCAAGGTCAATCTGCTGGCGCCCGGCAGGGGCGAGCGCTTCCTGTTCCGCGGCTCTGTGACCAAACCCGGCCGCACCATCATCGTCGCCGACGGCCAGGCCTACGCCTTTGCCGCCGACGGCGAGGCCAAGCTGATCGCCACCATGACTGGCACGATGATGACGGTTGTCGGCCGTGACGGCATCGAGGGCTGATCGATGGCAAGCGCCGTGCAGATTGCGGGCAGGAACGTTCTCTTCGTCATGGCGGCGGAGGCTGAATTCGGCCCGCATCTGAAAAAGCTGTTCACGCCGCTGATGACCGGCGTTGGCCCTGTGGAAGCCGCCGTGCGACTGGGCGCTTCGCTAGCTACCTTGAAGGCTGAGGGCGCGCTGCCGGACCTCGTCGTCTCGCTCGGCTCGGCCGGCAGCCGCGGGCTGGAGCAGACGGAAATCTACCAGGCGGTGTCGGTGAGCTATCGCGACATGGACGCTTCCCCGCTCGGCTTCGAAAAGGGCGCCACGCCATTCCTCGATCTGCCGGTGACGGTGCCGCTGCCTTTCGTCATCCCCGGCATCAAGACGGCTGCCCTCTCGACCGGCGGCGCGATCATTTCCGGCGCGGCCTACGACGCCATCGATGCCGACATGGTCGACATGGAAACCTTCGCTTGCCTGCGCGCCTGCCAGCTGTTCGGCGTGCCGCTGATTGGCCTGCGCGGCATTTCCGACGGCGCTGCCGATCTGCGCCACGTCAACGACTGGACCGAATATCTGCATGTCATCGACGAGAAGCTGGCGGACGCCGTCGGCCTGCTCGAACAGGCGATCGCCTCCGGAGCGATCCGTCTGGCCTAGGGCATGATCCCGAAAAGTGGAACCGGTTTTCGGCGAATGTCATTGCTCTAACAACGGATCAGGAGGACGATTCAACGAGACGTCAGCCTGATCAAAGGCTCGGGAAGAGACGGAAAGCCGCAGTGCGCAACCCATTGCGTCGAATCGGTTCTTTCTCTAAAGGCTCGCCATGACGACAGCCAATCAACCCGACACCGTCCTGATTGTCGATTTCGGCAGCCAGTTTACGCAGCTCATCGCCCGTCGCATTCGCGAGGCTGGCGTCTTCTCCGAGATCGTGCCGTTCCAATCGGCCGAAGCCGCCTTCAAGCGCATCAACCCGAAAGCCGTGATCCTGTCCGGCGGCCCGGCCTCGACCGGCGACATCGGCAGCCCGCGCGCGCCGCAGATCGTCTTCGACGCAGGCGTGCCGGTGCTCGGCATTTGTTATGGCCAGATGGCCATGTGCGTGCAGATGGGCGGTATCGCCGAAAGCTCCAACCACCGCGAATTCGGCCGCGCCTTTGTCGAGATCGAGAAGGAAAGCCCGCTGTTCGAAGGCTTGTGGGCGCCCGGCCAGCGCCACCAGGTTTGGATGAGCCATGGCGACCGCGTCATCGAACTGCCGCCGGGCTTCAAGGTGCTCGGCAAGTCGGAAAGCTCGCCCTTTGCCATCTTCGGCAATGTCGAGCGCAAGATGTACGGCATCATGTTCCATCCCGAAGTGGTGCACACGCCTGATGGTGCGCGGCTGCTCAGGAATTTCGTCCACAACATCGCCGGCATCGAGGGCGACTGGACGATGCGCGCCTATCGCGAGCACGCAGTCGAAACCATCCGCCAACAGGTCGGCAAGGGCAAGGTGATCTGCGCGCTGTCAGGCGGCGTCGATTCCTCGGTTGCGGCACTTCTGATCCACGAGGCGGTCGGCGACCAGCTCACCTGCATCCTCGTCGACCACGGCCTGATGCGCAAGGACGAGGCGGCAAGTGTGGTGGAGATGTTCCGCCAGCACTACAATCTGCCGCTGATCCTGGTCGATGCTTCGGACAAATTCATCTCGGCGCTGGAGGGCGAGAGCGACCCGGAGAAGAAGCGCAAGACCATCGGCCGCCTGTTCATCGAGGTCTTCGAGGAAGAGGCAAAGAAGCTCGGCGGCGCCGATTTCCTGGCCCAGGGCACGCTCTATCCCGACGTCATCGAAAGCGTCTCCTTCTCCGGCGGTCCGTCGGTGACGATCAAGTCGCATCACAATGTCGGCGGTCTGCCCGCGCGCATGAACATGAAGCTGGTCGAGCCGCTGCGCGAACTGTTCAAGGATGAGGTGAGGGCGCTGGGCAAGGAGCTCGGCCTGCCCGAAAGCTTCATCGGCCGCCATCCGTTCCCGGGTCCGGGCCTGGCTATCCGCTGCCCCGGCGGCATCACGCGCGAAAAACTCGAAATCCTGCGCGAGGCCGATGCGATCTATCTCGACGAAATCCGCAAGGCCGGCCTCTACGATGCCATCTGGCAGGCCTTCGCCGTGCTCCTGCCGGTGCAGACCGTCGGTGTGATGGGCGACGGCCGCACCTACGAATTCGTCTGCGCGCTGCGCGCTGTCACTTCCGTCGACGGCATGACGGCCGACTTCTACCACTACGACATGAACTTCCTAGCCGCCGCCGCCACCCGCATCATCAATGAGGTGAAGGGCATCAACCGTGTGGTCTACGACGTGACGTCGAAGCCGCCCGGCACAATCGAGTGGGAATAGTGGGAACTGCGGCAATAGCATAGGGTCCGGGGACCTTTCGACCTCCGTCGTCATGCTCGCCCAGATACTTTTTCGTTTTGCACTCCTTTTGGCCGTTTGGCTGATCAGACACGTCGTTGCATCGGAAATAAATCCTGTTTGGCTACGCAGGGGGCAGCAGCGTGCTGCGGCGTGCAAATCGGCGGGTCTGCCTTCCGCCGCACTCCCGTCGCTCAGGGCTATATACCCATTTTCCGAAAGCCGACATGCGGCCGTCAAATTGGAGATCCTGGTTGCGCCGGAAGCGGGCGTTCAAGGGCGTTTCCCGATGTATCACGATGACGCCTCGAGGGCCGGCCCCTGGCGCGGGCCGACGGGTCAGGTCCCGAAGCGCAATTTAGAAGCAGGCCCGTACAAGTACGAATACTGTCATTAACCCTTCATTCGATTGGACGTTGACGCACGCATCTGCAGAGTTAATAATGTCCTAATATAAGGGTAGCGTGAACATCTCTCGACCGGCAACAACGAGTCATGGCGCTACTGGGGTTGGGGAACGCAAGGCGACGATCATAGCCGTATTAGCCATCGCCATTGAGCACCACCTGTCCGTGGATCGCCATGCTTTTGCTGGCCATCCGCCGGCCGGAGCGAGGGGTCGCGGCTTGGTGCATGGTCACCCCCATCTCACGTAACTGGGCGCCGAACGCCATTAAAGGTTTCGGCATGGGTTGTCGGCCGTCACGTGCGGCCACGAGCAGATGCACCGCGTCTGCCGACAGGGGGATAAAAAATGGCCACTCAGCAGGTTGCCGGCGCAGGCGGTACGACTGTTTCCTTCTCCAACACGCCGCAGGCCAAGGATGATCTCCTGACGCTCACCGCTTCAGGCGTTCCACTGACAGAGGACCTGACAGGTGTGCTCAAGCTCGACGTGCTCGCCAACGACGCGGGTGGTGCGGCCAAGACACTCTGGTCGGTAGACGATGCATCCGGTCCGCTCGGAACCAGCACAAATGGCAACACTTACCCCGTCGATCTCCTTCCGAAGGACGTCACGTACACAACCGACGCTGCCGGACTCTCTGGTACCTCTGATACCAGCGCCAAGGGCGCGAAGATCTGGATCGGAAGTGACGGCTACGTCCACTACGATACAACCGGAGTGACCGCTCAATTGCAGGCGTTCGGTGTAGGGGAGTATTTTACCGACACGTTCACCTATGCGATCAAGCTCGGTAACGGAACGCTGAGCTGGGCGACCGCGACTGTGCGCATAGCAGGCACCAACGACGCGCCCGACATCCACCTGATGACCGGCGACAGTGCAGCCGCCTCGCTGACCGAGACCAATGCGCCGTTGAGCGCCAATGGCACGCTGACGGTGACCGATGCCGATCTGTTGGACACGGTTGCGGCAACGGTGGATTCGGTCTCGTTGGGCGGCACCAAGGGCGGGCTGACGAGCGCCGACGTTCTCGGCATGTTGTCGCTGTCGGCGAGTTCGCTCGCGGCCAATCCCGGCGACACTCACAATCTAGGCTGGTCGTTCAATTCGACGCCGCAGGCCTTTGACTTCCTAGCCGCAGGCGAGAACTTGACACTGACCTATACCGTCAAGGCCAATGACGGCCATGGCGGTACCGACACACAAACGGTGAGCATCACCATCACCGGCACCAACGACAGCCCGGTCGTGATTGCCGGCGGCAACACCGGCACGGTGGTCGAGGCCGGCAATGAGGACAACGGCACGGTCGTGCCCGGCACGCCGGCGGCGAGCGGGACGTTGTCGTCGAGCGATGTCGACGACAATGCGACGGCGAGCTGGAGCGGTTCGGCGACGGGGACCTATGGCACGTTCGCGATCGATGCCGCGGGGCATTGGACGTTCACGCTGAACCAGGGCGCCGCCGATCATCTGGCCGAGGGCGCCAGCGACACCCAGTCCTTCACCGCCACGGTGACGGACGACAAGGGCGCGACGGCGACCGAGACGGTGAGCATCACCATCACCGGCACCAATGATGCGCCGACGATTGTGGCGACTCCGACTGGCGCGGTGACGGAAGACAGCCCCGCGGGCGCGACCGAGACCGCCTCCGGCACGATCAGCTTTGCGGACGTGGACGTGGCAGACAGCCACACTTTGAGTGCGAGCTTCCTGTCGTCGACCAATGCGGGCGGCATCAAACTCGGTTCGCTCGTTGCCA
Source organism: Mesorhizobium sp. (assembly GCA_019509685.1). The sequence goes on from JAEKLU010000259.1 coordinate 11,120, forward strand.
CTGAGACGTTGGACACGTCCGGTGGCACCGGTGGGACCGGGATGTGGAACTACAGCGTCAACAATTCCGCGATCCAGTTCCTGGCTGCCGGCCAGACGATCCAGGAGACCTACCAGGTCACGGTTACGGATAATCACGGCGGTTCGACCAGCCAGAATGTCGTCATCACCATCACCGGCACCAACGACGCGCCGGTCATCGATCTCAATGGGCCGTCGCCAGGGCCAACTACCTTGAACTACACCGCCGGATCGGCGGCCACGGCCATCGCCCCAACTGCGACGATCGCGGACATTGACTCGGCCAATTTCGGCGGAGGCTCGCTGACCGTCGCAATCACGGCAAGTTCAGCAGCGGATCAATTAACGATCCAGAATCAGGTCCCGGGGGCCGGCCAGATCACCGTCAGCGGTAGCAATGTGAGTTATGGCGGCGTGTTCATTGGCACGTTCACCGGCGGAGCAAACGGAACCAACCTCGTCATCACCTTCAACGCCAGTGCCACGCAAGTCGCGGCACAGGCCTTGGTGGATCACATTCTCTATTCCAACGCGGTCAGCCCCACCACTACCAAGACGGTGACGTACACTCTGGTGGACGGCGACGGCATAGCCAACGGCGGCACAGACACCGGCTCAGCCACGGCGACGATCAACGTAGCGGGCAGCGATGTCACGCCTCCGAGTGTTTCGATCAGTCACGCACTGAACCCAAGCCAGCAGCAGGCCACCTTCACTGTCCACGCAACAGATGCGAGCGGGATTCAAAGCGTTCAACTGTATGACAGCGTAGGCGCCGCCGCGCCCGTTCTCATTTACACGATGACCGCCGCAGAACTGGCAGCTGGATCTGCGAGCGGCAACTATGTCCATACCTTTGATGACGGCGTGGCTCCGTTCCTGGTCAGCTCCTCTGTTCATCATGTAAGTGCAGTGGTTACCGACAATAGCTCGGCACATAATTCTGCCACAGCGACGGATGGGACAACGTTCAGGACCGACGGCGGCAATGGGAACAGCACCAAATTCTCTGCTCCCGCCGGCATCGCCGGCGAGCCGATCAACCTTGCGCTGACCGATCCGTCGGACGGCCGATCCGTCACCGTCACCGTCAAGGATGTGCCCTCCGACTGGACCATCGACGGCGCGTCGCAGAATGCCGACGGGTCCTGGACAGTGCAGTCCAATGCCGTCCACGAACTGACCGTCACCACGCCGGGCGACTTCGCGGGCGCCGCGGTGCTCGACATCCACCTGACCTGGACCAACGCCGACGGCACGACCGGCAGTGCTTCGATCGCCGACAACGTCGAGGCCTATGCACCCGGTTCGCCTATCTTCGCCTGGTCGGGCGACGACGTGCTCACTGGCTCCGGCGGCAACGATCTGTTCGTGTTCTCGCAGCCGATCGGCAACGATACCGTGCACAGCTTCGACGCGGCGGCCGACCAGATCGATCTCGTCGGTTTCTCCGGCTTCCAGAGCTTTGCCGACGTCCAGGCGCATACCGCCGACGACGCCAACGGCAATGCGGTGATCACGCTGGGCGACGGGCAGTCGATCACGCTCGACGGCGTGCATTCGTCAGCGCTCGGGGCCGGCAATTTCGCCTTCGACCAGACGCCTGTGGTGAACAATACGGGCACCATGACAATCGGCGACGGCGCGCTGCTGCCGCTGAGCGGCACCGTCAACAACAGCGGCCTCATCTCGCTGGACTCGACCGGCAGTGAAACGCTGCTGCAGGTCATCCAGCATGGCGTGACGCTGCAGGGCGGCGGGCAGATCGATCTGTCCGACAGTGCCTTCAACATCATCTCCGGCACCGGTCCGGACGTCACGCTGGTCAATGTCGACAACACGATCTCGGGCGCCGGCCAGCTGGGCGATGGCATGCTCAGCCTCGACAACAGGGGCACCATCATCGCCTCCGGCACCAATGCGCTCGTTATCGACACCGGCGGCAGCGTCGTGGCCAATTCCGGCACGCTGGAAGCGACCGGCTCGGGCGGCTTGGTCGTCGCCGGCGGGGTTGCGAATTCCGGCATGCTGTTGGCCAATGGCGGCAACATCACCATCCACGGCGCGGTCACCGGCGAGGGCGATGCCACGATCGGCAACCTGTCGAAGCTGGAATTCGGCGGCGCTTCATCGACGGATGTCACCTTCGCGCATGACGCGGCCGGCACGCTGGAACTGGACGACTCATTCGACTACAGCGGGCGTATCGGCGGCATCACCAACGACGACAAACTGGACCTCAACGATATCTCGTTCGGCGCCGGTACAACGGTCGCCTATCACGCGAGCCAGGATGGCAGCGGCGGCACGTTGACTGTTTCGGACGGCGCGCACAATGCCGCGCTGCATCTGCTCGGCACCTATGATGCGAACGGCTTCAAGCTCGCCGATGATGGCGAGGGCCATACCGTCATCACCTACAATCCGGAGTTCACGCTGACTGGCGTGGCCGCCGGGACGAGCGAATTCGTGTGAGCTAAAAATGGTGGGCCGCCTTCCGAGGCGGCTCACCACGTAAACGTCTAACCTGACGCGTATCGAGTGGGGTTTGGAATTGAACGGAAAGCCTAGAATTGTGAGGGAAGCGCTTCGCGCCTGCCGCCGCTATTTCCTCTTTGCGGCGGCATTCAGCCTGGCCATCAATCTGCTCTACCTCGCATCCCCGCTCTACATGCTGCAGATCTACGACCGGGTGGTCACCAGCGGCAGCGAGACCACACTGGTGATGCTGACGCTGGTTTTGCTTGCGGCTTTCCTGGCACTTGCCGGCCTCGATCTCGTACGGGCTGCCATCCTGACGCGGGCCAGCGCGCGGCTCGACCGGCTGCTTTCGGCCAAGATCCTTGCGGCCTCCGTCGAAACCCCGTCGCTGGGCGCCTCGCAAAGCCAGCCGATCCGGGATTTCGACACGTTCCGGCAGGTGATCACCGGCAGCGGCGTCCATGCCCTGTTCGACCTGCCATGGTCGCCGATCTACATCGGCATCATCTTCCTCCTGCATCCCTGGCTCGGCTTCTTTGCGCTCGGCTCATCGCTGCTTCTCGTCACCATGGCAGTGCTCAACGAATACATCGTGCGGGTGCCGCTGAAGCAAGCCAACGACCTTGCCACCGCCAATTACAATTTCACCGAAATGAGCCTGAGAAACGCCGAAGTCGTCCGCGCCATGGGCATGATCGACGGCCTTGTCCGCCGCTGGGGCCGCGACCGCGGCCTGGCGCTCCGGCAGCAGGGACAGGCCAGCGACCGGGCAGCGCTGATGTCCGGGCTGATCCGCTTCATGCGCCTCACCATGCAGTCGCTGATCCTCGGCCTCGGCGCCTATCTGGTCATCGAGCGGCAGATCACCGGCGGCTCGATGTTCGCGGCGAGCCTTCTTCTGGGCAGGGGGTTGCAACCGGTCGAGCAGATCGTCGGTCTCTGGCGCAGCCTGATACTCGCGCGGGCCGCGCTTGGCAGGGTCGAGAAGCTGCTCGACGGCGGCGCACAGGGCGAGCGCTCGTTCAACCTGCCCAACCCGACGGGCAAGATCGCGGTCGAGCAACTCAGCTACGCCATCCCCAGCCTGCAGAAGCTGCTGCTGCGCGATGTGTCGTTCAGGCTCGATGCCGGCGAGGCGCTTGGCATCGTCGGCCCTTCCGGCGCCGGCAAGTCGACGCTCGCGCGCCATCTCGCCGGCATTATGCAGCCGAGCCGCGGCACCGTCAGGCTGGACGGCGCCGATCTGACGCAATGGGGACGCGAGGCGCTCGGCGACCATATCGGCTACCTGCCGCAGGACATCGAGCTGTTTGCCGACACCGTCGCCGCCAACATCGGCCGCTTCAAGACCGATGTCGACCGCGAAGTGATCGAGGCAGCGCGGCTGGCCGGCGTACATGAGATGATCATCCGCCTGCCGCAAGGCTACGAGACGCAGATCGGGGAGGGCGGCGCGGTGCTGTCCGGCGGCTACCGGCAGCGCATCGCGCTTGCCCGCGCCGTATTCGGCATGCCGAACCTCATCGTGCTCGACGAACCGAGCTCCAATCTTGATGCCGACGGTGACCGCGCGCTCGCCGAGTGCGCGCTCGAGCTCAAGCGCCGCGGCAGCACGGTCATCATTGTCTCGCACCGGCCATCGACTTTGGCCAATGTCGACAAGATCCTGCTTCTGCGGGATGGCGCGGTCGAAGCCTTCGGCATGAGGAACGAGATCGTGGCGCTGCTCAACCAGCGCGCAGCACCCATGGCGGTGGCAACCCAATGACCGAGATTGCCGCCACCTATCGCAGCTTGTCCAGCGCCGAAGGTGCAGACGCCAACCCGGATTCGATTCGAGGACCGGTCTGGGTCGGCGTGCTCATCATTGTTGCCTTCTTCGGGGTGTTCGGCGGCTGGGCGGCGATCGCGCCGCTCAATGGCGCGGTGCTTGCCGACGCGATTGTGAAGGTCGAGGGCAACCGCAAGAGCGTCCAGCATTTCGACGGCGGCACGGTGAAGGAAGTCCGGGTCAAGGACGGCGACATCGTCAAAACAGGCGATGTGGTGGTAGTGCTCGACGACACCCGCGCTCGTTCCGAATTCAACCTCTATTCCCAGCAATATGCGCTGCTGCGCGCTACCGATGCCCGCATCCGTGCGGAGCTCGAGGGCCATGAGGCTGTAGCCTTCCCGAAGGACATCACCGCCGAGCACCAGGCTTATCTGAAGGACGCCATGGCCAA
>JAEKLU010000299.1 GCA_019509685.1 Mesorhizobium sp.
CGCCGCATCAGGGCTTCCAACACCAGCAGCTCACGGCGCGGCAAGGCGAGCGGCTCGCCGCGGATCGAGGCCTCGCGATGCCCGACATCGAGCGCAAGATGGCCGGCGCGGATCGTCTGAGTCTCGATCGGCGCCGGCCGCCGCAGCAGGGCTCTGAGCCGCGCCAGCAGTTCCTCGAAGGCAAAGGGCTTGGCCAGGTAGTCGTCGGCGCCCAGGTCGAGGCCATCGACCTTGTCGGCGATATCGCCCCTGGCCGTCAGCATCATTACCGGCGTCGTGTTCCTGGCGGCGCGAAGCTTCGGCACCAGCGACAGCCCGTCGCCATCCGGCAACTGCCGGTCGAGCAATATGGCGTCATAGCTGTCGATGGCGACGAACCCTTCGGCCTCCAGCAGCGAGCCGGCATGGTCGACCACCATATCGTGCCGCTTCAGCGCCGCGCGCAGCGCCGACACCATTTCCGCTTCGTCCTCGACCAGCAGGATACGCATCCACAATCCTTTAACAGTCCTTTGCCGGCCGACTATCGCGCCAAGATTGCGCAAACATGGCGCCAATGTCGCCGCGCCGCCGCCGTCGTTTTTCTTTCGTGCCCCAACCGCGCAATGTCCATGCAATGCCGCGCCTGCAAACAGTGCCTCGTCGAATGCCGGACGTCTGAATCGTTCGCGCAAGAAATGAGGTCACTATGCCTGCAAATGACGCTTTATCTTTCCTCATGGCCTGGACGCTGTCGCCCTTGCGGGTTGGCTCCGTGACGCCTTCCAGTTCAAGTCTTGCGACGCTGATGACACGCGAGATTGGTCCCGAGACCGGGCCGGTACTGGAGCTCGGGCCGGGCACCGGTCCCTTTACCCGCGCCTTGCTGGAACGCGGCGTGCGGGAGAAGGACCTGACGCTGATCGAGGCCGATCCCGACTTCGCGCTTCTGCTCACCCGCCGCTTTCCGGCCGCGCGCATCTTCGAGATGGATGCGGTGAGCCTGCGCCATCTGCCGTTGTTCGACGGTCCTGTCGTCGGCGCCGCCGTCTCCGGCCTGCCGTTCCGGCTGATATCGCCGCGCAAGACTTTCGCCATTCTGGAAGGCGTGTTCGACAATTTGCGTCCGGGCGCGCCCCTTTACCAGTTCACGCTTGGCCATCGCTGCCCTTTCGACCAGACTTTGCTGGACAGGCTGGACCTGGAGGTGACGCGGATCGGGCGGACATTTCGCAATTTTCCGCCGGCTACCGTCTACCGCGTTTCCAGGATAAAGAAGCTCACAACTTATGACTGGCGCTTTTCATGACCGATTTCCTGTCGGCAATATTGGGATTGGGGCTGTTCGGCGCCGCTTGCCTGGCCTTCACCGAAAAGATCCTGCCCGTGCCGCCCTCGCACGCCGTGCTCCTGTTCCTCGGCATGGCGAGAGCGCCTGACCTGGCGACGCTCGGCATGTTGCTGTTGGTGACGACGCTTGCTTCGACAGCCGGCTGCCTGTTTTGGTACGCGATGGGTGGCCGGTTGGGGCCGGAGCGCGCCGATGCGGTGATCAGGCGTTTTGGCCGCTATATTTTCCTGCGCCACGAAACCTATCTCCGCTTCGCCGGCGCCTATCGTCGCAACCACATGCGGGCCTCGCTGCTGGCGCAATTCGTGCCCACCGTGCGCAATTATCTGCCGATTGCCGCCGGCGCCTTGCGCCTGCCTGTCGTGCCCTTTGCTCTCGCCACCCTGCTCGGCGCCATGCTGTGGAACGGCGGCTTTCTCGTTGCCGGCTTTGCGATGCACGACGGCGTCCACGATCTGCCGTCCGTCGCCTTCCGCATCATGGCCATCGTGCTGGCGGTCGAAATCTCGTTCTTCGTCGCGCTCCGCTATCGCCGGCTGTGGTGGCCGCGCGCCAGGGTGGCAAAGAGGTGAACGCGGAGGGGGCCGACGCCTTTCTTTCGCGGGCGCGCCGGTGTTTAGTCCGGCCATGGCCTTCACCATCCGCCAACTGCAGTTTTTCGTCGCCGTCGCCGAGCAGGGCACGGTGTCGGGCGCCGCGCAGAACCTCTCGATCTCGCAATCCTCGGTCACCGAGGCGATCAAGGAGCTCGAAAGCGATCTCGGCGTCGAATTGTTCGAGCGTCATCCGCGGGGCCTCAACATCACCCACAAGGGCCACCAGTTCCTGCGCCACGCGACCAAGATCCTGGCTGATGTCTCCGACGCGCGGCGTGCCTTCTTCGGCGAGCAGGCCGTGACCGGCGGCCGGCTGCAGCTCGGCGTCACCTCGCTGGTCGCGGGCTATGTGTTGTCCGACCTGCTTGCCCGCTACCGCCGCGCCTATCCTGGCGTCGAGGTCTCGGCCATCGAGGACAATGGCGACTATCTCGAGCACCTCTTGGTCGGCGGCAAGCTCGACATCGCGGTGATGGTCACCTCCAACCTGCGCGACCGCACCGCGCTGCAGTCCGAAATCCTCGAAGTCTCTGCCTACCGGCTGTGGATCCCGCTCAGCCACAAGCTTGCCAGCGCCGATATCATCTCGATCGGCGACATCGCGTCCGAACCGTTGATTATGCTCACCGTCGACGAGATCGAGGAGAACACCGGCAAGCTTTTGGCTGCGCTCGGCGCCAAGCCGCATGTCGCCTTCCGCACCCGCTCGGTCGAAGCGGTGCGTAGCCTGGTTGCCACCGGCGCCGGCGTGGCGCTGTTGCCGGACCTCGTCTATCGGCCCTGGTCGCTGGAAGGCGACCGCATCGAATCCCGCGACATCTCCGGCTCGCTCCCCGTCGTCCAGGTCGGCACCGTCTGGCGCCGCGGCTCCGGCTTGCCGCAGGCGGCACGCGATTTCATCGGCCTTGCCCAGTCGCAACGGACGGTCCGCCAACGCGCTTAACCGCAGGGGTCGAGCTATCGGAAAAACCGATATCGGCTTTCTGATAAATGAATTTGCGAAACCGGGATTTTCAAAGCACCTTCCGTTTCAGGGACCAAAACCGCCATCAGAGCGGCATCGTGTCCATCGAAGGAACGTTTTTCAGTCCGCGCGTGACCTGGCGAAACCGATGCGGTTTCGGGGTCATCCGCCAAAATGGGAGAGATCGACGATGAATTCATTCCTGAAGTCGTGCACGGCGTTGACGGTCGCGCTGACTTTTTCTTGTCAGGCGATGGCCCAGGTCAAGGAACTCGGCAAGAGCGAGGGCGAGGTCAACATCGTTGCCTGGCCGGGCTATATCGAGCGCGGTGAGACCGACAAGGGTTATGACTGGGTGACCGCCTTCGAGAAGGACAGCGGCTGCAAGGTCAATGTGAAGACCGCCAACACCTCGGACGAGATGGTCTCGCTGATGAACGAGGGCGGCTTCGACCTGGTCACCGCTTCAGGCGATGCTTCGCTGCGCCTCGTCGCCGGCAAGCGGGTGCAGCCGATCAACACCGATCTCATCCCGAGCTGGAAGAACGTGGACGACCGCCTGAAGGATGCCCCCTGGTTCACCGTCGACAAGGTGCATTACGGCGTCCCCTATCAGTGGGGTCCGAACATCCTGATGTACAACACAGATGTCTTCAAGGAAGCGCCCAAGAGCTGGAACGTTGTCTTCGAGGAGATGAAGCTGCCCGATGGCAAGTCGAACAAGGGCCGCGTCCAGGCCTATGACGGCCCGATCCACATTGCCGACGCCGCCAACTATCTGATGTTCCACAAGCCGGAACTCGGCATCAAGGACCCCTACGAACTCAACGAAGACCAGTACAAGGCCGCGCTTGAATTGCTGCGCACCCAGCGCACGCTGGTCGGCCGCTATTGGCACGATGCCGCGATCCAGGTCGACGATTTCCAGAACGAAGGCGTCGTCGCCTCCGGCTCCTGGCCGTATCAGGTCAACACGCTGGTCGCCGCCAAGAAGCCGGTTGCGTCCACCGTGCCGGAAGAAGGCGTCACCGGCTGGGCCGACACCACCATGATGGAAGCCGACGCCGCTCACCCGAACTGCGCCTATATGTGGCTCGAGCATTCGCTGGCGCCGAAGGTGCAGGGCGACGTCTCCGCCTGGTTCGGCTCGCTGCCGGTCGTGCCGGCCGCCTGCAAGGGCAACGAGCTGCTCGGCGAGGAAGGCTGCAAGACCAACGGCTACGACAATTTCGACAAGATCAAGTTCTGGAAGACGCCGGTGTCGAAATGCGCCAGCCAGAACAACCAGTGTGTACCCTATTATCGCTGGGTGTCGGACTATATCGGCGTCATCGGCGGACGGTGATTTCCGTTGCCCTCCCCCTTGTGGGGAGGGTCGACGCGCAGCGTCGGGGTGGGGCCTCTCCCATA